>NZ_JAFMFX010000042.1:0-15991 GCF_017855895.1 Vulcanococcus sp. CPBay_Sum15L08_68
GGGGTTAGATCAGCCTTATCAACCAAATGATCCATGGGGGCTGGGAGGCCCCTTCTTCATGCGGTGCTTCAGCTCGCTGGCCACAAAAAAACCGCGGATTCCCAGCCGCGGTTGAGGTTCCCATTTGCCGACCCCATCGAAGCGCTCCCGGTCGGGGTTGCCATGGGTACGTCTACTCAGGACTTGGAGACGTCTTTCTTTTTGAGAACGCAGCCAGCCACCCCACAGACCACTTCATAGGCCTCGTGACTTTTCTGGCTGAGGACTTTTTTGGTGTAGGCCCGTTTGGATCCCCCTTGGGTGAGGCGGTCCATTGATTGCATCAGGCGCTTTTTGATCG
The DNA here is from genome assembly GCF_017855895.1 of Vulcanococcus sp. CPBay_Sum15L08_68. NCBI lineage: Bacteria > Bacillati > Cyanobacteriota > Cyanophyceae > Synechococcales > Synechococcaceae > Vulcanococcus > Vulcanococcus sp. CPBay_Sum15L08_68. The sequence goes on from NZ_JAFMFX010000042.1 coordinate 341, forward strand.
AGCGCAGGCGTTGAAGGGCCATGGATTGGGCGGCATCCATCCCACCTCTAGCGCCTGATCGCCCCAGGTGGCTGCGGCTTCACTCTGTGGTGGGGTGATCCTGGGCATTTCGCAACTCAACGGCCAGTTCCTGCAGGCCGAAACCGGCGAGGGCCAGGAGAATCACCAGCCCGGCCAGCCCCAAGAGTCCGTCTTCCACAGCTTCTCTTCGACTGGTCCTGTCGTAGCCATCGCCGCTGGCTGCTGCCACCGCTGTTTGCGTTCGCTCCTTTGGGTTGGCCGAATTGGAGCAGCGTTCCTAGACCGGGGGCACGCGCTTCAAGGGATCCAGTCCGTGTTTCATTCCCCCCACGCTGTGCCAGCCCATGGCTCCAGGGGAGAGTTGCAGTTGGCGTCTCTGCGTTGCCAATTGCAGCTGCACTGTTCTGGTTGCCCCTTCGTCAAGGGTGATCCGAGCTGCCATGGGTTCTGCAGCCTGCATGGGGCGGTGCTGAGTCCCCAGTCCCAGTTCTGGAAAGCCTGCAACGGCCGTTTCTCCAGGCCCGTCTTGGCCTAGGGGCACGCCGTGGTTCGGCCTTGCTTTCATCTCTCGATTCCAGCGATTGACCTGCAACGCAGTCATGACTGGTACGTCCAGGCCTTGGACTGCCAGCCCGGGCGCAGGAGTGAGCAGGCCTCGATTCTTGACTTCCAGGGCCACCAGTTGGTCTTGCAACACACGCCCCAGCTTCTGGAGCCGGGGCAGCCTGGGATCTATCCCCGACATTTCGGGCTGGTCTTTGAGACCTTCACCCGTTGGGAGCAGCTGAGGCTGCAGCTGGAGCGCAGGGGCTGCCTCTTCTCTGTGCCCCCCAAGTGCCGCTACTCCGGTGGTCCGCTGGAGCATCACACCCTGTTTGTTCAGGATCCCAGTGCCAACTGGCTGGAGTTCAAGCACTACACCCACAGCGAAGCGGTGTTGGGCTGCAGGGATCAGTCCCAGGTCGGCGACCAGGACCTGCGCTAAGCGGCAATGGGCATTAACTCGGATTGCCCAGAGCCTGGGGCGGTCCGATGCTGGGCCCATCGATCTCGGAGGCGGATGTGACCGACACTCCACCGAACCAGTCCTCAGGAGCGAGCTGACCGAAGGCCCCTGCTCCAACAGTCTTCTACCGCTTGTGAGCGGGCCGTCAGTTTTGACGGCACTCCATCTGCACCGCCTGAGGTGCCCCAGGAGACCCACCGCTCGACACCTGGATCCTTGGCCCCAGGTGTGCCTCCTTCAGAAGCTCCGACCGAATCCATTGCTCGAAGCCGGTGCCCTTGGGTGCCGGCTTTGTTGTTATCAGAACTTCCCCAGCTCCCGCTGAGCGCGGGGTCTCTGGGGGGCTGGGGCGTTGACGGCTGGCCGTGGTGCGGGACTCGTCGCCGCTTGAGGAGCTGTGGCTGGGGCGGGAGTCGTGCACTGGTTGTCCTTGAAGGCCAGCACCAAGACGGCCGTCGAGAGCAGGGAGACCGCGACCGCATTGGCGACGTGCAATTTCATGGGCCGATGCAGCCAAATCAGGGCGTCGTACTCAGCATGGAGAGGAATCTCGCGCTGCGCTGCGTGTCTGCCGCTGATCTCAAAGCGTTCCTGTCCAAGGTGGGGAACAACCAGGCCATTCGCGACCGCATCCACGCCGCGACGGGTGTGGATGACATCCTCTCGATCGCCCAGAGCCATGGCTTCAGCCTGAGCAAACCGGCGGTGCTCAGGGCCCATGGCGAGGCGCTATCCCAAGCCGATGACGCTCAGCTTCAACGGGTGAACACCTGGGGTGATGCCCTGATTCACTGTTTTGGCGTGGCCGACTCGGACTGAGCGCCCGAGAAGCTGCTCCAGACCTCCAGTTCCTCCAGGGACATCACCCCTTCACGCCGCTCGCCCTGGTAGTCCCAGGTCGGATAGGCGCGGACCTTGGCGGCCATGCAGCGCTTGCGGCCCTCCTCTTCTTTGTCGCACTCCACGTAGGGCAGGAGCTCGATGGCCTCCACGCCGAAGAGTTCTTTTTGGGTGTTGCAGTGGGGGCACCACCAGGCTCCATAGACCACAAACCCCTGGGCCTTGAGGTGTTTGGCCAACTGTTGTTGCCGAGCCGTGGAGGGGCGAGCGGCCGCGGGCTGCTCTTCGGCGGCCTGGGCCGCAGGTCGTAGTGCCGGTGTGCTGATCAGCAGCCCCAGGCTCAGGGCCAGGCGTCCCAGGACTTGGACGCTGCGGGGGCCAGCCATGGCGCTTGAACAACAGGTGGCCGCACCCTAAGGGCGATGGCGGAGGTGGTCACGCGTTCGGCCTTCCGCCTGTTTTCCCCCTCGCTCAATCCACCCCGCTGCTGGGACACTGAGGGGGCCGTTGATCGGTCCTTCCCAGCTGCTGCGATGAGCGCCAACGGTTACCGCGACTATTTCAAGGTTCTGGGCGTTGAGCGTGGCGCTGATGCGGACGCGATCAAGAAGGCCTTTCGCAAGTTGGCGCGCCAGTACCACCCGGATGTGAATCCCGGGGATAAGGGCGCCGAGGCGAAATTCAAGGAAGTCAGTGAGGCCTATGAGGTGCTCTCTGACCCCGATAAGCGTCGCCGCTACGAGCAATTCGGGCAGTACTGGAGTCAAGCCGGCGCTGGCCCAGGCCCAGGCGGTGTCGATGTCGATTTCGGCCGCTACGGCAATTTCGATGACTTCGTCAATGACCTGCTCGGCCGCTTTGGCGGGCCCGGCGGTGGGGCTGGCGGATTCCAGGGTGGTGGTTTTGGTGGCGCCCCCGGCGGCTTTGGCGGTTTTGGCTCAGGCTTCCCCGGCGGCTTTGGCAGCGGTGGCTTTGCCGGTGCCCCGGGCCGTCAGGCGGCGCCGGTGAACCTCGATGCCGAGGCCAGCATCAACCTGACCTTCTCGGAGGCCTTCCGCGGCTGCGAGCGCACCCTGGCGGTTAATGACGAGCGCGTTCAGGTGCGCATTCCCGCCGGTGTGAAGCCCGGCAGTCGCCTGCGCCTCAAAGGCAAGGGGAACCTTCAGCCTGGAACTGGCCGCCGCGGCGACCTCTATCTCACCCTTCAGGTTCAGGACCATCCGGTCTGGACCCTCGACGGAGACCAGCTCAAGGCGGATCTTCCCCTGAGCCTCGATGAGCTGGCCCTGGGCGGTGAGGTGCGCGTGGCCACGCCCGATGGAGAAGCGACGGTGACGGTGCCCCCGGCGATGGCCGTCGGCCGGAGCCTGCGGCTCAAGGGCAAGGGCTGGCCGGTCAAGGGAGGTCGCGGTGACCTGCTGCTGAGCCTCAGCCTGAAGCAACCGGCGCGCTACAGCGACCAGGAGCGGCAGTTGCTGGAGCAGCTGCGGGCAGCGCGCAGCAGTGACCCCCGAGCCGATTGGATCAGCGCCGCTCGTTTGTAACCCAGGGGCGTCTATGGCAGGGTGCGCCCAGCACTTGCATCGCCGTGAAGCGTCTCCTGCTGGGCTGTCTGCTCTGGGCCTCTGCGCCGGCGGCGATGGCCTACGAGGCCTGGTTGGTGCGCTCCACCTTTGAGCCCCACAAGGTCGGCCCCAAGGACGTGGCTGTGACCAAGGTCCCGATGCCGACCCTGAAGGCCTGCATTGCAACGGGACACCGTTGGGTGGCGGCAGCACCCAGTGATGGCAAGACCTCTCGCGGATTCGATTGCATCCCCTACCGCTAGCGCCCCCTGGTGTAGATGTGGGGCTCAACCAGAGCGGGATTGATGGCGAAGCGCCGGAAACTCAACAAAGAGATGGAGGCCGCGATGGTCGTCGCTCAGAGGAAGGTTGAGTTGATGACCGCCAAGATCCGAGATATCCGCGACGAAGATATTCAGAACGAATTCGCCCAGGCCTTCGCCCAGGTGCACGCCTCCCTCTCCCACCTGATCGAGGCCTACCGGGTCAAGGGCTTCTGCGAGGAAACCGAAGGCACCCTCGCGCTCTACAACGGCCTGATGGCGCGTTTTGAAGAGGAGTACGAGCTCTAAACGCCCCCTGTTGGATTCGAACCAACGACCGGCTGCTTAGAAGGCAGCTGCTCTATCCAGCTGAGCTAAGGGAGCTTGGATCTGACGCATTGTGCCAGCTGAGCCAAGGCTTCTATGGTGGTGTGCTGGAGAACGATGTCCACATGCCCGCTCCACGGCTGACTGAAGGCCAAAAAGAGGAGCTGGTTGCTCGCTACCGCCAGGGCGAAACCGCCCAGGCCCTGGCGGCGAGCTACGGCTGCAGCCCCAACACCGTCAGCCGGGTGCTGAAGGCTGGGATCGATGCCGACGAGCTCGCTGAGCTCAAGAAGCAATCCCGCAGCCGCTCGTCTGCCAAGCCCGCAGCCGTTGTTGAAGCTCCAGCTCCTGAGCCCGAGTCCAGCACCAGCGAGCCGGAAGAGTCCTCAGACGATGAGGAGGATTCGGGCGTCTTAGCGATCGATGACGCCGATGACTTCGGCGATGACGGCGATGAGGAGACCTTCGAGGACGGCGATGACGCTCTGGAGGTTGCACCCCTCGGCGGCGTTCCAGCGGCGGAGCTGATCGATCCGATCCCCCTGCTTCCCGGATTGCTGCCCAGCAGCGTCTACATGCTGGTGGACAAGGTGGTGGAGCTGCAGGCCAAGCCCCTCAACGAATTCCCTGAGCTCGGTTCCCTGCCGGAAGCCGAGCAGGCGCGTCAGGCCCTGATGCTGTTCACCAATCCCCGCCAGGCCAAGCGCCAGTGCGGCCGCAGCCAGCGGGTGATCAAGGTGCCCGACAGCGATGTGCTGCAGCGGCGCTCCTCCTATCTGGTGGCCCAGGGCATCACCCGCCTGGTGGTGGAAGGCGGTCTGCTCTACTCCCTGCCGGAAGCCTGATCACTGCCCGGCAGCAGCAGGGCCGTTGCTGCGCCGCCGCTGATCACCCCGATCACCAGGGAGACCCCCAGGAGAAAGCCCGTGGGGAGTTCCGCCGTGCGGCCAAACCCCAGGTTCAGGCGGGTGCGTTGATCGAGGTTCTGGGCGCCCAGACAGAGGATCAGCAGCAGCAGCACCCCACCGCCGAGGCTGGCCAGAAGCAGGCGCAGGCGCAGCAGCATCAGGGGGTGTCGTCGTCTTGATGCAGCAAAGCGTAGAGCTCGCGTTTGGCGATGCCCGTGCTGCGGGCCAGTTGGCGAGCGGCATCGTTGCGGCTGAGCCCGCCGCTCACTAGGGCCTGCAGCTGCTCACGCAGCGTCTCATCGCTGGGTCGCTCGCTGGCTTTGGTCTCGGCGCCGCCCAGGACCAGGGTGAATTCCCCCTGGGGCGGGTGCTGGCGGAAGTGCGCCAGGGCCGCGCTCAGGTTGGGGCCGACCTGCTGCTCATGGCGCTTGGTCAGCTCCCGGGTGACGGCGATCGGCCGGTCCCCGAGGAGCTCGAGCAGGTCCTCCAGCAGCGCCAGCAGGCGGTGGGGTGCTTCGTAGAAGACCAGGGTCCGCTCCTCTTGGGCCAAGGCCTGCAGGCGGGCGCGGCGTGCGGTGGCCTTGGGGGGAAGGAAGCCCTCAAAGCAGAACCGCCCGCAGGGCAGACCACTGCTCACCAGGGCCGTGGTGGCGGCGCAGGGCCCGGGCACACAGATCACCGTTCGCCCCTGGCCGCGGGCGGCGCTCACCAGCTCCTCGCCGGGATCGGAGATGCCCGGGAGCCCGGCATCGCTGATCACGGCGATCGCTTCCCCGTTCTCCAGGGCCTCGAGTAGCTCCGGGATTCGGGTGGCCTGGTTGTGCTCGTGGAAGCTCACCAGACGGTTCTTGATGCCCAGGTTGTGCAGCAGCAGGCCGCTGCGGCGGGTGTCTTCGCAGGCAATGCGATCGGCCCCGGCCAGCACGGTCTTGGCCCGGGGCGAGAGATCGCCGGTGTTCCCGATCGGGGTGCCCACCAGATAGAGCACGCCTGCAGCGGGTTCAGCGCCCTGCATCACAATGCTCCTTTGCCCTTCCATGATGCCCGCCGCCGCCTGCTTCCCCCCTGGCATCGAGGAGAAGCAGCTCTTGGCGGATCTGCGCCGGCTCTGCTGGGGTGCCGCCGACATCCTGCTGGCCTATGGCCGCGGCGAGCAGCCCCCCTATGGCTTCCCCAAGGCCCTGAGCGTCGATGAAGGGGGCGAGGGCCCGGTCAGCGCCGCCGATCTGGCGGTCAACCAGTGGCTGCTCGATGGCCTGGCCCAGGCCTATCCGGATGCCGGTTGGACCCTGCTGAGCGAGGAGACCGCCAAGGAGCAACTGACCGCCGGGGAACCCCTGGATGCCGAGTGGCTCTGGATCCTGGATCCCCTCGATGGCACCAAGGATTTCCTGCAGGGCACCGGCGAGTACGCCGTGCACCTGGCGCTGGTCCACCGCGGTGAGGCCGTCTTGGGGGTGGTGCTTCAGCCGCTGCTGGAGGACCTCTGGTTCGGCCTGGTGCCCGAGGGCCGCGCCTGGCGGGAGAACCGCGCCGGTGAGCAGCAGCCCGCCCAGCTCAGTTCCCGTCAGGCCCTCTCCGAGATGGTGCTGGTGGCCAGCCGCAACCACCGGGACCAACGGCTCGAGCAGCTGCTGGAGGCCCTGGCCCTGGGCGACACCAAGGCCATCGGCAGCGTCGGCGGCAAGGTGGCCACGATCCTGCGGGGTGAGACCGACGTCTACATCTCCCTCTCGGGCAAGAGCGCCCCGAAGGACTGGGACATGGCGGCTCCCGAGGCCGTGCTCAAGGCGGCCGGTGGCGCCTTCACTCACGCTGACGGTGCACCGCTTCGCTACAACACCGGCGATGTGCGCCAAGCCGGTTGCCTGATCGCCAGCCATGGCGTCAGCCACCAGGAGCTCTGCGAGAAGGCCGCTGCGGCGATGGCCCGCATTGATCCGGGCTTCGCGGTTTAGGCCATAAAAAAAGCCCCCTTGCGGGGGCTTCGTTCGATCAGGCCTGGGCGGGCTCGTCCTGCTGGGGAACCCCGCGCAGGGTGAGGTTGATCCGGCCGCGGTTGTCGATCTCGCGGACGCGGACGGTGACGTGGTCACCCACCTTCACCACGTCTTCCACCTTCTCCACGCGGGCTTCGCTGAGTTGGGAGATGTGGATCATGCCTTCCTTGCCAGGAAGGATCTCGACGAAGGCGCCGATCGGGATGACCCGGGTGACGGCACCGCTGAAGACCTCGCCTTCAGAGACGCGACGGGTGAGGCCCTCGATGATGCGCTGCGCTTCCTCAGCGGCTGCACCGTCGTGGCTGGCGATCGTGACGATGCCGCCGTCCTCGATGTCGATCTTGGTGTTGGTGCGCTCGGTGATGCCCTTGATCGTGCGGCCGCCGGGGCCGATCACGGTGCCGATCAGCTCGGGGTCGATCCGGAAGCTGAGCAGGCGAGGGGCGTGGGGGCTCAGGACATCGCGGGGCTTGTCGATCGCCGCGAGCATCTTCTCGAGGATGTGCAGACGGGCCGGACGGGCCTGGTTGATCGCCTCAGCCACGGTCTTCACTTCGAGACCGGTGATCTTCATGTCCATCTGCAGGGCGGTGATGCCCTTCTCGGTGCCGGCCACCTTGAAGTCCATGTCGCCGAGGAAGTCCTCGATGCCTTGGATGTCGGTGAGGATCCGGACCTCAGAGCCCTCCTTGATCAGGCCCATGGCGGCACCGCTCACGGGGGCCTTCAGGGGCACGCCGGCATCCATCAGGGCCAGGGTGCTGCCGCAGACCGAACCCATCGAGGTGGAGCCGTTGGAGCTCAGGCATTCCGACACCACGCGAAGCACGTAGGGGAAGCTCTCCTTGCTGGGGAGGACGGGGATCAGGGCCCGCTCCGCCAGGGCGCCGTGGCCGATCTCGCGGCGGCCGGGGCTGCGCATCGGGCGGGTCTCGCCGACGGAGTAGGGGGGGAAGTTGTAGTGGTGGAGGTAGGTCTTCTCGTTGGACGGGTTCAGGTCGTCCATCTCCTGGGCGTCGCTCGGGGTGCCGAGGGTGGCGCAGGAGAGCACCTGGGTCATGCCGCGCTGGAACAGACCGGAGCCGTGCACGCGCTTGGGCAGCACACCGGCGGCGGCGCTGATCGGACGCACCTCATCGAGGTTGCGGCCGTCGACGCGCTTGCCGTCGTTGACGATCTGGGCGCGCATCAGCTTCTTGGTGAGCGCCTTGTAGTTGTTGCCCAGGGCCTTGCCGTTGCTGCTGACGGCCACCTTCACGGCGTCGTCGTCCTTGAGGCCGCTGATCTTCTCGGCCGCCTGGGCCTTGATCGCATCGAGCTGTTCGTCGCGCTCGGCCTTGGTCAGGCTGAACTGCTTGAGGACATCGCCGATGCCCTTGCTGCATTCCTTCTCCAGGAAGGTGGGCAGGGTGGCGTCGACGGTCTGGGCCTCGGGGATGACCTGCTCGATGCCGAGCTCCTTGAGCAGGGTCTGCTGGACCTTGATCAGTTCGCAGACGGCCTCGTAGCCGAAGTCGATCGCCTCGATCACGTCCTGCTCGGGCAGCTGGTTGGCGCCCGCCTCGACCATGATCACGCCCTGGGGGGTGCCGGCGACCACCAGATCCAGCTCAGAGCGCTCGATCTCGCGGTAGCTGGGGTTCAGGATGAAGTCATCGCCCAGCAGGCCGACCCGCACAGCCGCCATCGGGCCGTTGAAGGGGATCTTGGCCAGCAGGGTGGCCAGGGAGGCGCCGGTCACCGCCAGGACATCGGGCGGAACCCGCTCATCCAGGGACATGCAGGTGGCGACGACCTGCAGGTCATCCCGCAGCCAGCTGGGGAACAGCGGGCGCATCGGGCGGTCAATGAGACGCGCGATCAGGGTGGCGCGCTCGGGGGGACGGCTCTCGCGGCGCATGAAGCTGCCGGGGATACGACCAGCGGCGTAGAGACGCTCCTCGTAATCGCAAATCAGCGGCAGAAAATCGATGCCCTCACGGCCGCCGGAGCGGGTGGCAGTGACGAGAACAGAGGTATCTCCGCATTCGACCATGACGGAACCCCCGGCCTGCGGGGCGAACCGACCTGTGGTCAGTCGGATCTCCCGACCATCGAAGGAGACCGACTGAGTGTGACCTTGCACGTGGGCTTATGTCTTGTTTGTTGTCAAGAGCAATTCTTGCATCTGAGCCCAAAGGCTTGCGAAAAACAGGCGCAATCTCTTTCGGAATGCCACAACGCAGGCAAGCAACAAAAAAGGCGCCTTTCGGCGCCCTGACGGTCGATCAAGCGATCGAGAGACTCACCAGGAGGACTTGACCACGCCGGGCAGTTCGCCTTTGTGGGCGCGCTCACGCAGCTGGTTGCGGCACAGGCCGAAGTCGCGGTACACACCACGGGGCTTGCCGGTGGCCCAGCAGCGGTTGCGCAGACGCACGCGAGCGCTGTTGCGGGGCAGGTTCTGGATCTTGCGGTGGATCTCCAGGCGCTCCATCGGATCGCCAGCGGCTTCGAAGGCGGCCATCAGAGCTGCGCGCTTGGCGGCGTAGCGATCAACAAGCTTTTGGCGCTTGACGTCGCGCGCAATCATCGACTTCTTCGCCATGCGGCCTGGATCTCGTAAGCAGTGACCAGAAAGCCTACCTCTTAGCGTCCCAGCAGCTGTTGGACCGCCGCCAGCTGGCTGGTGTCCTTGACGATCAGCACCACGCTGAGGCCCACCAGCAGGACAAAGCCCGACTGCATGAAGGCCATCTGGAACTTCTCGGGCAGGGGCTTGCGGCGCAGACCCTCCAGCAGCAGCAGGACGAACTGCCCGCCATCGAGCATCGGCAGCGGCAGGGCATTGAGCACCGCCAGGTTGATCGAGATCAAGGCGGTGTAGAGGAAGAGGCTGCTGCCGCCCTGTTTGGCCAGGGAGGCGCCCATCTCGACGATCTTCACCGGACCGGAGACCTGCCCGGCGGTCTCACCGAAGTGGGTCACGAGGGTGATGAAGCCATCCACCGTCCGCTTGGTGAGCAGGGCGACATCGTGGTTGGCCTGCTGGATCACCTCGATCGGGCTGCGGGGGCGGCGGAAGGCCTCGGTGCCGCTGGGTTGCAGTTGGGCGCCGATGCGGCCGATGCCGCTCAAATCAGCGGGGGTCAGCTGCAGTTCCAGGGCTTGGCCCTGGCGCTCGGCCTGCAGGCGCAGGGTTTGATCGGGGGCGCCCTTCACCAGCTCGACCAATTGGCTGACGGCGCTCTGGCCGCCGCCCAGGTCGCGGCCGTCCACCGCCAGGATCCGATCGCCGGCCTTCAGGCCCGAGGCGGCAGCGGCCTGGCCCTGCTGCACGCCCGAGACCAGCACGCCGGGCGTAGCGCTGAAGCCAGCGGGGATGCCCACGAAGGCCCCCTGGGCCATCAGCACCGCCCAGGCCAAGAGCAGGTTGGCGATCACGCCAGCGGCGATCACCAGGGCCCGCTGGGGCAGGGGGCGGTTGGTCAGCAGATCGGGGTCATCCGAGGGGATGCTGCTGTCTTCGTCGTCATCGGGGAAGGAGACAAAGCCCCCCAGGGGAATGGCCCGCAGGGCGAACTGCACCCCCCGCCGCTGCTTCTGCAGCAGCACCGGGCCAAAGCCGACGGAGAAGCCGCTGACGCGGATCCCCTGCCAGGTGGCGGCAAAGAAGTGCCCCGCCTCATGCACCACGATCAGGCCGGCCAGGATCGCCAGAGCCGTCAGGACGCCCATCTCTGCAGATCCAAAGTCCGTCCATTGTGGGGGGAAGGCACGGCCATAGCGTTGGTTGTTAGTGCGCCCCGCCCGACTCCGGCTCCATGAGTGAACGCTGTGATGCCCTCCTGGTGGGCGCCGGAATCATGGGCGCCACCCTGGCGAACCTGCTTCGGCAGCTCGATCCCAGCCTGAAGGTGGTGGTGCTGGAGCGGCTCCCGCAGCTGGGGCGCGAGAGCAGCGGGCCGATGAACAACGCCGGCACCGGCCACGCCGCCAACTGCGAGCTCAACTACACCCCAGAGGCCGCCGACGGCTCGGTCCCCACCGGCAAGGCTCTAGCGATCAACGCCTCCTTTGAACGCAGCCTGGAGTTCTGGAGTTCCCTGGTGGAGGGCCAGCAGCTCAGCGATCCCGCGGGGTTCATTCGCGCCGTGCCCCACCTGAGCTTTGTCTGGGGGCAGGCCAATGTCGATTACCTGCGCCGCCGCTTTGAGGCCCTGCAGGGCTCGCCCCAGTTCGCCGACATGGCCTGGAGCAGCGACCCCGAGCAATTAAGGGAATGGATGCCCTTGGTGATGGCCGGCCGCCGCCTGGATCAACCCCTGGCCGCCACCCGGGTGACCCGCGGCACGGATGTGAACTTCGGCTCCCTGACCCGGGCGCTGCTGAAGGGTGTGGACCTGCGCCTGGGGCAGCAGGTGCTGGGGCTCGAGCGGGGCGGGGCCGGTTGGCGCGTGCAGACCAGCGCAGGCGAGCTGGAGGCACCGTTTGTCTTTTTGGGGGCCGGGGGCGGCAGCCTGCCGCTGCTGCAGCGCTCCGGGATTCCCGAGGCGCGGGTCTATGGCGCTTTCCCGGTCAGCGGCCAGTGGCTGGTCTGCCGCAACCCGGCGGTGATTGAGGGGCACAACGCCAAGGTCTATGGCAAGGCTGCGGTCGGGGCGCCGCCGATGTCCGTCCCCCACCTGGATACTCGCTGGATCGAGGGCAAGCGGGCGCTGCTCTTTGGTCCCTACGCCGGGTTCAGTACCCGCTTTTTGAGGCAGGGATCCCTGTGGGATCTGGGTCGCTCGATCAAGCCCTACAACCTGCTGCCGACCCTGCAGGTGGGGGCCAAGAACTTTGATTTGGTGCGCTACCTGGTGGGTCAGGTGATCCAGCGCCCGAAGCAGCGGATCGACAGCCTGCGGGACTTCCTGCCGCAGGTCAACGCCAATGACTGGGAGCTGGCGGTGGCCGGCCAGCGGGTGCAGATCATCAAGCAGGTGAATGGCCGCGGCAGCCTGCAGATGGGCACCGAGGTGGTGAGCAGTGCCGATGGCTCCCTGGCGGCCCTGTTGGGCGCTTCCCCCGGGGCCTCGACGGCGGTGGACACGATGCTGGAGGTGCTGCAGCGCTGCATGGGCGAGCGCTTCGCCAGTGAGGCCTGGCAGCAGAAGCTCAAGGCCCTGATCCCCTCCTGGGGTGAGGAGCTGGGGGCCAGCGCCGAGCGCCTGGCCCAGATCCGTGAGCGCAGCAATGGGCTGCTGGGCCTGAGCGCCTAGGCCGCGGGAATGGTGTCCGAGCCGAAGTAGGGCACCAGGGCGGCGGGGAGCTTGATCGAACCGTCGATCTGCTGACCGTTCTCCAGCAGGGCGGCCATGGTGCGGCCGACGGCCAGGCCACTGCCGTTGAGGGTGTGCAGCAGTTGGGTGGTCTTGCCCTCCTTGCAACGGATGGCGGAGCGGCGGGCCTGGAAGTCGCCGCAGACCGAGCAGCTGGAGATCTCGCGGTAGGCACCGGCCCCCGGCAGCCAGACCTCGAGGTCGTAGGTGCGGGTGGCGGAGAAGCCCATGTCGCCGGTGCAGAGCTCGATCTTGCGGTAGGGCAGCTCCAGGGCTTCGAGCACCGCCTCGGCATCCGCGGTGATCTGCTGGTGGGCGTCCGCGGAGTGCTCCGGGTGGCAGAACCAGTAGAGCTCCACCTTGTTGAACTGGTGCAGGCGGATCAGGCCGCGGGTGTCCCGGCCATAGCTGCCGGCCTCGCGGCGGAAGCAGGGGGTGTAGGCGACGTACTTCAGCGGCAGCTGATCGGCGGGAATGACCTCGCCGCGGTGCAGGGAGGTGACGGGCACCTCGGCGGTGGGGGTCAGCCAGAGGTCGTCCTCGGCGCAGCGGAAGCTCTCCTCGGCGAACTTCGGCAGCTGGCCTGAGCCGGTGAGGCTGGCGCTGTTGACCAGGATCGGCGGCAGGACCTCGCGGTAGCCCTTGCCGCCGTGCAGGTCGAGCATGAAGTTGATCAGGGAGCGCTCGAGCCGGGCACCCAGACCCATCAGGGTCACAAAGCGGCTCTGGGCGATGCGCACGGAGCGCTCGGTCTCAAACAGCCCCAGGCGCTCGGCGATCTGCCAGTGCTCCTCGAGCCAGTCCTCCTTGGCCCGGGGGCTGCCCCAGGTCTTGATCTCGACGTTGTCGTTCTCGTCCTTGCCGTCGGGGGCCTCGGCCGAGGGCAGGTTGGGCAGGGTCAGCAGCTCCTCGCGCAGCTTGGCCTCGAGGGTCTTCTCTTCCTCCTCGAGGACCGCGACCTGTTGCTTGATCCGGTTGCCCTCATCGCGCAGGGCCTGCACCTCGGGGCTGCCCGGTGCGGCGCCGCCCTTGATCTTCAGGCCCACCTCCTTGCCGATGCGGTTGCCTTCGGCCTGGAGGTTGCTGCGTTTTTCTTCGAGATCGCGCTCCTGGCGCGCCATCAGCTGCAGGCCCGTGAGATCGAGCTTCATGCCGCGGCGTCCCAGCTGCTCGGTGATGAGCTCAGGGTTGTCGCGCAGCAGGCGCTGATCCAGCACGGGCCCAGGGTTCAGAGGTGGGCTTGAGCCTAGGGGCCGGGCCTCAGAGGACCTGAACGACTTCGCTGACTTCGGGAATGGCCTCGCGCAGCTTGCGCTCGATGCCCATCTTCAGGGTCATGGTGCTGCTGGGGCAGGAGCCGCAGGCGCCCTGCAGACGCACCTTGACGATCGGACCGTCGATTTCCACCACTTCCACGTTGCCGCCGTCGGCCATCAGATAAGGACGCAGCTCATCGAGGGTGCGCTCCACGTTCTCAATCGTGAGGGCGCGGGGATCGGCGTTTTCGGTGGCTGCTGCGGCTGGGGTTTCGGTGCTCATCGCGCTGAGACGGAGTTGCGCCGAGCTTAGGAACGCGGGACCGCTGCCTAGGATCAGGGCCGTCCGAGCCGGGACTTCCACCAGCGCATGACCGACGTCCCCGCTTCACGGATCCGCAATTTCTGCATCATTGCCCACATCGACCACGGCAAGTCGACCCTGGCCGATCGACTGCTGCAGGACACCGGCACGGTGGCTGTCCGGGACATGCAGGAGCAGTTCCTGGACAACATGGAACTGGAGCGCGAGCGCGGGATCACGATCAAGCTCCAGGCCGCGCGCATGGAGTACAAGGCGGCCGACGGCGAGACCTACATCCTCAACCTGATCGACACCCCCGGTCACGTTGACTTCTCCTATGAGGTGAGCCGCTCCCTGCAGGCCTGTGAGGGGGCGCTGCTGGTGGTGGACGCCAGCCAGGGCGTCGAGGCGCAGACCCTGGCCAACGTCTATCTGGCCCTGGAGAACGACCTGGAGATCATCCCGGTCCTCAACAAGATCGACCTGCCCGGTGCCGACCCCGATCGGATCAGCGAAGAGATCGAGGCAATCATCGGCCTGGACTGCACCGGGGCGATCCCCTGCTCGGCCAAGAGTGGCCTGGGGGTTCCCGAGATCCTGCAGGCCGTGGTGGACCGCGTTCCGCCGCCGCCGGATCGGGTGAAGGAGCCCCTGCGGGCGCTGATCTTCGACTCCTATTACGACCCCTACCGCGGGGTGATCGTCTACTTCCGGGTGATCTCCGGCTCGATCAGCACCAAGGACAAGGTGCTGCTGATGGCCAGCAAGAAGACCTACGAACTCGATGAGGTGGGGGTGATGGCCCCCGACCAGCGCAAGGTCGACAGCCTGCAGGCCGGTGAGGTGGGTTACCTGGCGGCCTCGATCAAGGCCGTGGCCGATGCCCGCGTGGGCGACACGATCACCCTGGTGAACAACCCCGCCGAGGCGCCGCTGCCGGGTTACACCGAGGCCAAGCCGATGGTGTTCTGCGGCCTGTTCCCGACCGACGCCGACCAGTACCCGGATCTGCGCGAGGCCCTGGACAAGCTGCAGCTGAGTGATGCGGCCCTGAAGTACGAGCCCGAGACCAGCAGCGCGATGGGCTTTGGCTTCCGCTGCGGCTTCCTGGGTCTCCTGCACATGGAGATCGTCCAGGAGCGTCTGGAGCGCGAGTACAACCTCGATCTGATCGTCACCGCCCCATCGGTGATCTATCAGGTGAACATGCTCGACGGGCAGACCTTGATGGTCGACAACCCCGCGACGCTGCCGGATCCCCAGAAGCGCGAATCGATCGAAGAGCCCTACGTGAAGCTCGAGATCTACACGCCGAATACCTACAACGGCACCTTGATGGAGCTCTGCCAGGAGCGCCGCGGTGAGTTCATCGACATGAAGTTCATCACCACCGAGCGGGTGACCCTCCACTACGAGATGCCCCTGGCGGAGGTGGTGACGGACTTCTTCGATCAGATGAAGTCGCGCACCAAGGGCTACGCCTCGATGGAGTACTCCCTCATCGGCTACCGCAAGAACGATCTGGTGCGCCTGGATGTCCTGATCAATGCCGAGCGGGCCGACCCCCTGACGACGATCGTGCACCGGGACAAGGCCTACAACGTGGGCAAGGGCCTGGTGGAGAAGCTCAAGGAGTTGATCCCCCGCCAGCAGTTCAAGATCCCGATCCAGGCCTCCATTGGTAGCCGCGTGATTGCGTCGGAGAGCATCAGTGCGATGCGCAAGGACGTGCTCGCCAAGTGCTACGGCGGCGACATCTCCCGGAAGAAGAAACTGCTGCAGAAGCAGGCCAAGGGCAAAAAGCGGATGAAGGCGATGGGCAAGGTCGAGGTGCCCCAGGAGGCCTTCATGGCCG
>NZ_JAFMFX010000043.1:0-15579 GCF_017855895.1 Vulcanococcus sp. CPBay_Sum15L08_68
GCACCATCGCCCAGGTGACTGCGGTGGCCGTCCACGAACTCGAAGTCGTGGCGGAACATGCCAATTAGATGCTCCTCCAGCCCCATCATCAAGGGGTGCACCCAGCTGTCGAAGATGACGTTGGCCCCCTCCCAGCCCATCTGGGGGGCATAGCGGGCGGGGACATCCTGAACGTGCAGGGGGGCACTGATCACGGCGCAGGGAATGCCCAGCCGCTTGGCGCTGTGGCGCTCCATCTGGGTCCCAAGCACCAACTCCGGCGCTGCCGCAGCCATGGCCGCCTCAACGGCGAGGTAGTCATCGCTGATCAGGGCCTCCAGCCCCAACTCCGCCGCCAGCGCCCGGACCTCCCGGGCCATCTCACGGCTGTAGGTGCCCAGGCCCACCACTTCAAAACCCAGTTCGCGGCTGGCGATCCTTGCCGCGGCCAGGGCGTGGGTGCCATCGGCGAACACAAAGACCCGCTTGCCCGTCAGATAGGTGGAATCCACCGAGCGGGAATACCAAGGAAGCCGCGAGCGGCGCTCGGCAGGACAGAGGCCATCGGCACCGGGCTGCAGGTCCTGGGGCAGCTCCAGGCCGAGGACGCCATGCAGTTCCCGTAGGAACTCCACCGTGGCGCCAATGCCGATTGGAATCGTTTTGACCGTTGGCAAGCCGAACTGGCGCTCCAGCCAGCTGCAGACCGCTCCGGAGACCTCGGGGTAGAGGTTGAGGTTGGCGTCCGCCGTCGGGAGTCGCAGCAGGTCAGCCGGCCGGGCGCCGAGGGGGGCGACAACGGCCACATCAATGCCATAACTCGCCAGCAGCTGGGTCAACTCCCGCACGTCATCGCGGCAGCGGAAACCCAAGAGGGACGGACCCAGCAGGTTCACCCGCGGCCGGCGGTTTTCAGCGCGCCAACGGGTGGGATCGAGCTTGGGCTGACCGGGCGGCGGAAGCTGCGGTTTCAGCAGACTGCGGACCAATTGGTAGAAGGTCTCAGCCGCCCCCCAGTTTTCCTTTTTGGAATAGGCCGGCAGGTCCAGATTGACCATCGGGATCCCACCCAGATCCATGCCCGCCGCCAGGGCTCCGGGCTGGTCCTGGATCAACTCCGCCGTGCAGCTCTCGCCCACCAGCAGGGCCTCGGGCTTGAAGCGCTCGACCGCATCGGTGATGGAGCGCTTCACCAGTTCGGCGGTGTCACCCCCTAGATCCCGGGCCTGGAAGGTGGTGTAGGTGACAGGGGGTCGGCGATCCCGCCGTTCAATCATCGTGAACAGCAGGTCGGCGTAGGTGTCGCCCTGCGGCGCATGCAGGACGTAGTGCACCCCCTCCATCGAGGCAGCGATGCGCATGGCCCCAACGTGCGGGGGGCCTTCGTAGGTCCAGAGCGTGAGTTCCATCGGTGGCGAATCAGGAGAACTGCAGCGCGCCGCGGCGACGCAGGGGACGGGCAAAGAGTTCAGCCAGATCTCCGGCCTGATCGATGCCATGAATCGGGCTAAAGACCAACTCGATGGACCACTTGGTGGCCATCCCCTCTGCCTCCAGGGGATTAGCCAGGCCCAAACCGCAGACCACCAGATCCGGACGCTCCTGGCGCACCCGTTGCAACTGGTTTTCGACGTGTTGCCCCTCGCTCAGCTGCGTGCCCTCGGGCAGGCGCGCGAGCTCTTCGGCCATCAACTGACGGTCGAGATAGGGGGTTCCCACCTCCACCAGCTCCATGCCGCACTCCCGCGCGAGAAAGCGCGCCAGGGCCGGCTCCAGTTGGGAATCGGGAAGCAGAAAGAGACGTTTGCCCGCCAACACCTCCCGGTGGGGAGCCAAGGCGCGCCGGCCGCGCTCCACCAGGGGATCCAGCACGGCATCAATCCGCTCCTGCGCGATTCCGCAGGCCCTGGCCGCCGCGGCCATCCAGTCCCGACTGCCTTCAACGCCAAAGGGATAGGGCGCAGGCACCAACGTGGCTCCGCGGTCCACCAAGGCCCGAGCCGTACCGGAGAGGTAGGGCTGCGCCAGGAGCAACTGGGTCCCCGGGCCCACCGCGGGAAGCTCAGTGGAGCGCCGCGGCGGCAGGCTCACCACCCGCTCAATGCCGAGCTTCTGGAACAGGCCCACCAAACGGTCTTCGACCGCATCCGCCAGGGTCCCGGCGATCAACAGCTGGGGCTGGTCCGTTTTGGGCATCAGGGGAACCAGCGCCTGCAGGGCGCTGTCCTCCCCCTGGGTGAAGGTGGTCTCAATGCCGCTGCCGGTGTAGTTGATCACCGTCACGCGCCCGGCGTGCTGCTGATTCAGCCGCTCGGAGGCCTTGGCCAGGTCGAGCTTGATCACCTCACTGGGGCAACTCCCCACCAGGAAGAGGGTGCGAATCTCAGGGCGGCGCTCCAGGAGTTGCGCGACGAGTCGATCCAACTCTTCGTTGGCATCGGCCAAACCCGCCAGGTCCCGCTCGCCAAGGATGGCGGTGCCAAAGCGGGGTTCGGCAAAAATCATCACCCCAGCTGCGCTCTGGATCAGATGGGCGCAGGTGCGGGAGCCCACCACCAGGAAAAAGGCATCCGGCATGCGCCGATGCAACCAGACGATCGAGGTCAGACCGCAAAAGACCTCCCGCTGGCCGCTTTCCTTGAGCGGTGGTGGTAAGGCCGTTGGAGCCACTGAGCTACTGACCATGACAGTCAGCCCCCTTTGGTGAGCGCTATCGCCCCGGGCTAGCTCCGGCTCAGGGGGTCAGGAAAGGTTTTGGGCACAAGCTGTCATTAACGGGGTGAGGGAAAGCGCACAAAGGCCATCCCTCAACTGGCTGGCAGAGCCCGCAGGGAATCCTCAGAGCCCATCACCACCAGCAGCTCGCCCTCGGCCAGGACATGGGAGGCCGGGGGGTTCACATGCAGCTCACCCGCCGGTCCTGCCGCCAGGACGTTGACGTTGTAGTGCTTACGCAGGTTGAGATCCCGCAGGGAATGGCCGATGAAGGCCGCTGGGACCTTGATTTCTTCGATGCTGCTGCGGTCGTCCAAGCGCAACTGCTCCAGCAGGTTCGGGCGCACCAGCTCCATCCCCAGCCGCTGACCCATCATTTTTGAGGGGAAGACCACGCGGTCAGCACCGACCCGCTTGAGCATCTTCATGTGGATGTCGCTCGTGGCCCGGGCGATCACCTGCTTCACCCGACTGCCTTCGGAGTCCTTGCAGATCAAGGTCGCGGTGACACTGGCCTCCAGCGGTTCACTCATGGCCACCACCACCGTCTCCATGTCCAGCACCCCGGCGGCCCGCAGGGCCTCTTCGTCGGTGCAGTCCACCACCCGCGCTTCGATGGCGGGATCGATCTGGCGCAGCTCATCGATGGCGCGCTGGTTGGAATCAATCGCCAACACCTCCGCCCCGGACTGAAGCAACTCCGAGCAGACCGAGGAGCCAAAACGTCCGACCCCGATGACGGCAAAACTGCCGCGGCGCACCCCGGCTTCAGCGCTCCACTGCCACCACTGATTCACAGCCACTGATTCACAGCCCGGTGCTCGTCGTCCCTGTTCTAAGTGGTGAAGCCACTAGACATACAAATCCTCCTTGGGATAGCCCACCCGGCTCTGGGGCCGGGTGCCATAGAGCGCGGAGAGCAGCAACAGGATTCCCACCCGCCCCACGAACATCCCCACCATCAAGACCAGTTGGCCCCAGCGGTTGAGATGGGCCGTGACCCCCAGGTCCAGGCCAACCGTGCCAAAGGCGGACACGCAGGTGAAGAGCTTCTCCAGGAAACTGAAGGACTGCACCTGCTGCTGCCCAAGGGAATTCCCCAGGCCCAAGGTCAAGGCCATCAGCACCACAAACAGGGCCGAAGCCAAGGTGACCCCCACGGCCCGCAGCACCGTGGCATCGGGAATCTGCCGGCGGTGCAGCAGCACATGGCTGCGGCCCTGGAGGGTCGAGCGGGTGGCCCCCATCAGGATGGCGAAGGTGGTTGTTTTCACCCCGCCACCGGTGCCGCCGGGGCTGGCGCCGATGAACATCAACAGGATGATCAGCAGCAGCCCGGCGTCGGTGATCTGGTGGGCGGAGAGGGGAATCGTGTTGAAGCCGGCGGTGCGGGTGGTGATCGACTGAAAGAGCACGATCTGCAGGTCCTCAAGCCAGCCATAGGGCTCCATCGCCGAGGCGCCGTAGCCGATGTGCTCGGTAATCAACAGACCCACCGCGCCGATCACGATCAACAGCGCCGTACTGCGAATGACCAGGCGGGTGTGCAGGCTCAGGCGACGCAGGCGACCCAACCGAAAGCGGTTGTTCCAGATGTCATTGGCCACCCGCCAACCAATGCCACCGATGACGATCATGAAGGCGATGACCCCAGTCACCACGGGGTTATCGCGATAGCTCTCCAGGCTGTTGGACCAGAGGCCAAATCCGGCGTTGTTGTAAGCGCTGATGGCATGGAACATCGCAGCCCAAAGCCGTCTGCCCGGGTCCTCGATGTCGGTAAAACCAAAGCTGTAGAGCACCACCGTGCCCAAGCCCATCACACACAGGGCCACCAGCAGGATGCTGTGGAAGGTGGGTCCGATGCCGCCAACCCCGAATTCATCAAGGGCACGGCCCTTGTCCAAACGATTGCGCAAGCCGGATCGGCCCTGCACAAACCCCTGCAGGAAGGTCGTGATCGCCATCAGGCCCAGGCCGCCGGTGATGATCAGGCCCGCGAGCACCACCTGGCCTGCGAAGGTCAGATCCTCTCCGATATCGATCACCGAAAGACCGGTCACAGTGATCGCCGAGGTAGCCGTGAACAGGGCCTGCCACAAACCAACGTTGGAGTTGGAGCAGAGCGGCGTCGAGAGCAGCAGTGTCGCCAGAACGATCACCAGCAGGCCCGTCACCACGGTGAACTGCGGCACCGTGAGCTGATGGCGCCAACGCTGTAGCGCCCGGACTGGATTGCTCGAAGACGGGTTCATCCCGCAAACCGTAGGTAAGGTCCGATCGATCTCGCAGCCTGCGCCAGTCGATGAATCCGATCGTTGTGCTGCTGGTGATGGCGGTGCTGATCCTGGTGGGCTCGGCTTTGGCCTCCAGTACGGAAGCCGCCATGCTGACGGTGAATCCGATTCAGGTCCACACCCTCAAGCAGCAAAAGGTGCCGGGATCACGGGCACTGGAGCGCATCAAGGCCAGGCCCGGGCGGGCCCTGGTGCTGCTGGTGGTGATCAACAACCTGTTCAACATCTCCGGTTCAATCCTGCTCGGTAGCCAGGCCAACCAGGTGTTCGAAAGCGTCGGGGGCCGCTGGGCCCTGCTGCTCTTCAACGTCGGGTTCACGGTGGCCGTGATCCTCTTCGCTGAAATCCTGCCCAAAACGATCGGCAACAGCTTCGCCATGCCGATCTCCTTGGTCTCGGCGCGCATTCTGCTGATGCTCGAGCGGCTGACCCTGCCGCTGCTGCTGGTGCTGGAGAAGCTGATGCCGGCCATCACAGCCACGAGTGAACTCACCACCAACGAACGTGAGATCCACCTGATGGCGCGCCTGGGCTCCCAGCAGGGCCAGATCGAAGCCGACGAGGCCGCGATGATCGGCAAGGTCTTTGCCCTCAACGACCTCACCGCCAGGGATCTGATGGTTTCACGGGTGGCGACCCCGTCCCTTTCAGGCGGCGCCAGCCTGGACTCGGTTCGCCAGGAGATCCTTGAGGCCGCCGATGACGCCTGGTGGGTTGTCCTGGGGGAAGAGGTGGATGAGGTGCTGGGGGTTCAAAGCCGCGAGCGAGCCATGGCTGAGCTGCTCAGCGGTGGGGGCTACCGCCTGATCAGCCAGCTCTGTGATGCGCCGCAATTCGTCCCCGAGATGATCCGTGCCGATCGGCTGCTCACCAGCTTCCGGCGCGGCGACCGCAGCTCCGTGCGGGTTGTTGTCGACGAGTTCGGGGCCTTCGTCGGCCTGGTCAGCGCCGCCGACATCCTTGGGGTGCTGGCCGGTTGGAAGCGGGTCCCCGAGGGCTAGGTATGGGCGCGGCCCTGCTGGCTGCGCTTGAGCAACCACCAATAGATCCCGCCAAACAGCGCTGCGCTGAGGGATCCCACCAGGGTGGAGCCCAGCAACAGACGGCTGGAGATCGCCAGCCCGAGCTCCCAGATGCCCCCCTGCTGGATTGCCTCAAGGGTGGGCAAGGCAGGGCCAGGGCCCAGCAACCAGCAACCGACGCTGTAGTTGAACCAATAGAGGGGGATGTAGGTCAGGGGGTTGCTAATCCAGGTACCCGCCGCAGCCAGGATGTGGTTCCCGCGCACCAGGCTGGCCAGGGCGATGCCCAGCAAGGTCTGCAGACCGAAGATCGGGAAGCAGCCCATGAACACCCCAGCCGCCAAGCCCCGGGCTTTCTGGCCGCGACTGGCCTCGTGATGCCACAGCCAGAGCAACCACTGTTTGAGGCGCTTCATCCAACCCCGAGGGCCTTGCGAGCTCACGTTCTACAGGCCGAACCAGCGGCAGACCATCCAAGGAACGGCGATGGCCATGGCAATCGTCAAGGGGAAGCCATAGCGGGAGACGTCCAAGAAGCGATAGCGACCCGGGCCATAGACCATCAGGTTGGTTTGGTAGCCAATCGGACTGAGAAAGCTCTGGCTGGCGCCGAAGAGCACCACATAAATCAAGGCCATCGGCGGTAGGCCAAGCCCCTGGGCCAACTGACCCGCGATGGGAATCAACATCGCCACCGTCGCCGCGTTGCTCATGACTTCGGTCAACGCGACGGTGAACAGGAACACCACGAGCATGGCGCCATAGACCGGCCAGCTGCTCAAGCCGAGCAACAGGGCCTGGGCCAGGGCAGAGGCCAGACCCGTTTTTTCCAGGGCAACGCTGAAGCTCGCCAGCGAGCCCAGGAGCACCAGAACATCCAGGCGCACCACCCGTTGCAGTTCACCGGCGCGCAGGCAACCGGTCACCACCATGGCCACCGTGCCCAGCAGCACGGACGCCACCAGGGGGATGACCTCAAAGCTGGGCAACAGCAGCACCAGGGCAGCAATCAGCAGCGCCACGCGCTTGCGGCTGACCGTGGGCAGGTCCTTCTCCAACTGCTCCAGGACCACCAGGTCATTACTGGCCGCCAGGCCGCGGATGGCGTCCTTGGGGCCCTGCAGCAGCAGCACATCCCCCTCACGGAGTTGGGCGCGCCCGAGCCGTTCCCGCAGCACCGCATTGCCGCGCCGCAGGGCCAACACCGTGGCGTTGTAGCGCTGCCGGAAACGCAGATCGCGCAGGCAGTCACCGGCGAGGGTGGAGCCGGAGGGCAACAGCACCTCCACCATCCGCTGGCTGTTGTCCTGCTCCAGGCTGAGCGGTTGCTCCGGCGTGGGAGCCAAGACCACTGTGTGGTCCTGCTGGAGGCGCAGCAGGTCCTCGCGGCTGCAGCGCAGCAGCAGACGATCCCCGAGCATCAAGGTGCGGTCGGCCAAGGGAGGCATAAAGCGCTCCGTGCCGCGGTGCAGCTCCAGAACGTCGAGGTCAAAGCGCCGTTGCAGCCGCGTGGCGTGGAGCGACTGGCCAATGAGCTCAGAACCCAATGGAATCTTGACCTCGGTCAGGTATCCACTGCTGGAGAGGTCAGCGATCAGGTCGTCGTCATCGCGGCCCCGATCCGGCAGAAAGCGATCGGCGAGCAGCACCATCAGCGAACCGCCCAGCAGCCAGACCCCCAGACCGATCGGGGTAAAGCTGAATAAGCCAAAGCTGCCGTAGCCCAGACGGCTACTGACCTCGCTGGCCAGCAGGTTCACCGAGCTGCCCAGCAGGGTGATCGTCCCCCCGAGCACCGTGGCAAAGGACAACGGGAGCAGCACCTTCGACGGGGAGATGCGGCGGCGTTTGCACCAGCCCTCCACCACCGGAAGCAGGCTTGCGACGATCGGGGTATTGGGGACGACCGCCGAAACGGGACCCACCACCGCCACCATCAAGGCAATCATTCGCTTCGGGCTGCGAATGGCGTCGGAGCCGATCAAGGCGCGCAGACGATCGAGTCCCCCGCTGCGGAACAGCCCAGCGGAGATGGCGAACAGACCAGCCAGGGTGATCAGGGCAGGGCTGCCAAAACCCTCCAGGGCTTCCCGCGGCTCGATCACGTGGAAGCTGACCAGCAGGCCGGCGGCGAGCAACCCCGTGAGATCGGGCGCCAGCCAACCGGAGATGAAGAGGACCACGGAGCCCAGCAACACCACCAGCGTGATCAGGGCTCCGGGCTGCAGAGCGGCAGCAACAAGATCAGCCAAGGGAGGGGCGATCGGGCAAGGCCCTCAGCCTACAGCTCGCAAAACACGGCAGACGGATCGGGAATAACAGCACAGCGAGAAAAGTTCAGCCAGAGCTGAGTCTCCTAAAGGGAACTTGGCGACACCGATTCCCAAGTGCTTTACCGTGGTATCAACCCAGGCACCTCCGTTGCCCTTCAACGCCAAAACCAGCTACGGGCTGCTCGCCCTGATCGAGCTCGCTGGCATCCAGGCCCAAGGAGGACGGCTACAGGTCTCGGTCATCGCGCAGCGACAGGGCATTCCCGAGCGCTACCTCGAGCAGATGATGACCAGCCTGCGCAAGGGGGGCCTGCTCAACAGCAGCCGTGGCCCCAAGGGGGGCTACCAACTGGCCCGACCCGCCGCAGACATCCGGCTGAGCGAGGCACTCGACTGCCTCGAGGGCAGGTCCGAACCGCAGCCACCGGCTCAACAGAGCCTGGAGCAGCAGGTGCTGCACTCGCTTGGGAGCCAACTGCAGGAACAGCGCCTGGCCCTCCTGGAGTCCACAACCCTCGCGGACCTTCTCGCCCAACGGGATGCACTGCTTCAGGCGCAAGCGATGTACTTCATCTAATGGCACTCAAGTTGGTGCGGGGCGCCCGGGGAACCCGATCAATCCAGGGCGAAAGACTCATCACCAGCAGTGGAACCACCACGAGGCCCAGCAGCAGCATCACGCCCAAAAAGTGACGCACCACCAGGGTGATGAGCGGCACCTGGACCGACTGGGGCAAGACCTGCCGGCAGTCCACGCAAACCAAGCGCGGAGGGCGCTCCTCGGTTTTGGTGAGCAAGCGCGCACCGCAGCGGGGGCAGGGCAAAAGCGGCACCCTTGGGCCCGTCCATGCTGCCAGCCAAGGCCCTGAGGCAATAAAAAAGGCCCGCCGAAGCGGGCCCATCGAGCAGAGCTCAGAGGATCACTTCGCCGAAGCGAAATCGGGGTAAGCCTCCATGCCGTGCTCACCGATGTCGAGACCTTCGATCTCTTCCTGCTCAGTGACGCGGATGCCGCCGAAGAGGCCGCCGATCACGGACCAAGCAATCCAGCAGGTGACCAGGGTCCAGATGGCGTAGGCCGCACAGCCCAGGGCCTGAATGCCGAGCTGGCTGAAGCCGCCGCCATTGAAGAGGCCAAGGCCTGCAGAACCGACATCCATGCCATCAACGCCCCAGAGGCCGATGACGAGGGTGCCCCAGACGCCGCACACACCGTGGACGGAGAAGGCGCCGACGGGATCGTCAATGCCAGAGGCATCCAGTGCGGAGACTGCGAAGACAACGATGATGCCGCCGACGGCACCAGCGACCCAGGAGCCCACCAGGGTCATGTTGCCGCAACCGGCAGTGATGCTCACCAGACCGGCCAGGATGCCGTTGATGATCATCGTCAGGTCGGGCTTGCCCGAAGTCAGGGTGGAGACGATGGTGGCAGCGATGGCGCCACCGGCAGCCGCCAGGGTGGTGGTCACAGCCACGTAGGGCACGTACTGGTCCATCGCCAGCTCAGAGCCGGGGTTGAAGCCGTACCAGCCGATCCAGAGGATCAGGGCACCCAGGGTTGCAATCGACATGTTGTGGCCGGGGATGGCCTGGGGCTTACCGCCCACGAACTTGCCGATGCGGGGGCCAAGCAGCATGGCGCCCACCAGGCCGGCCCAAGCACCCACGGAGTGGACGATCGAGGAGCCAGCGAAATCAATGAAGCCCAGCTCGCTCAGCCAGCCGCCATTCCACTGCCAGGAACCGGAGACCGGGTAGATAACAGCAGTCAGAACCAGCGAGAAGATCACGAACTCGCCGAACTTGACGCGCTCAGCCACGAGGCCAGAAACGATCGTGGCGGCGGTGCCGGCGAAGGCAGCCTGGAACAGGAAGTCAACGGTGGGAACCAAGGCTCCCTCGGTCACCATCTCAGCGGTGACGGTGGGGTCAAAGAAGAGGCCGTTGAAATAAAGCCAGCCATCCACCAAGGATCCGCCGTACATCAGCGAATAACCGATGAACCAGTAGGCGGTCACCGCGAGGGCGAACACGAACAGGTTCTTGGCAAGGATGTTGACGGCGTTCTTCTGGCGACACATCCCGGCTTCGACCATGGCGAAACCGGCGTTCATGAAGATCACCAGGATCGTGGCCACCAGGAGCCACATGTTGTTGGCCAGGAACGCTGCGTTGAGCTCGGGGAGCTCAGCGGCGCGGGCCGAAAGGTTGAACACGCCCAGGCCGAAAAGAGCCAGAGGCACACAAGCCAGCCAGGTCAGCGAACGGCCGGAGGACAGTCCTCGCACCTTGCGGAGCAGAAGCTGAGGAGCCTCCAGCAAGCTCGCTTCCTGCAGGCTCTTCGACCGAGGCCGAGAGACAGGAGAAGCAACAGTCATCAAAAAGCAGTCGCTGGGTGGATGACGGATTACCGCCATTAGGTGCCAATGTTCCGCATCACAGACCACCGTCAAGGTCGCATTCGCTACCAATTCGCAAGTCCATCAGGAATTGCGCTAAGGCCGCAGAAGGAAAGTGAAGAAAAAACGTTCAATGGGCCACAGTAACTATTACAAAAAAGACAAAAAAGGGGCTTTTGTTCACTCTGAACATTCTTCATCCGCTAGAAATGCTGCAGAAGGACAAAACGTTGAGTGAGCCCCCTTTGGGCCTGGCTCCACCGGAAGTAGCCCACCGCGAGGCGAAGCAACGCTCCTTCCCACGAAGCGGACAACCAGCCAACCCTTCGAGGCCCGATGACCACCATGAACAAACTTCAGTACCGCGGCGTCACCTACGACAACGCCACCCACGAACAGCCCACCAGCGCTCCCGTTGAGCACGCCTACCGCGGCCAACATTTCGAAGCGCCCCTCCGCCACGAAGCGGCTTCAGTCGACACCGCTGTCGATCTGCAGTACCGCGGGCAGCACTACCACCACCGTCAGGCCGAGGCCGCTTCCCAGGTCAACCAAGGCTGATTCCGCCCCAAAACCAAGGCTTTTGGTTTTGGTTCGCGTTGATACATCAGCGTCCAACGCCTCCCCCTCCAATAGGGGGAGGTTTTTTATGGGCCATGGACATCACCCTGACGTCCGTCGGAGAGAGCTACAACCTCAAGCACCGCACGGTGATGGGGATGCTCTGGCTGCAAACCCACTTCGCCGATGAAACCTGGGACTTGATCTGCTCAGGACAGGTCAATCTGAACCGCCAGAGCAGCGAAACCCTCTACAACGACGCCACCGCCGCAGGGGTCAGCGTGTCCATGCTCCCGAGCGTCGTCTGCTCCTAGCCAGCGCTCCTGCGCTGTTGCATCCAGCGCAGTGAGGTCCAAGTCAGGAAGACCAACACCAGGGGCAGAGCTGCCACCAAGACGAACAAGCGGAATTCATCAATACCCGGAGCCGCCGTACTGCTGAGGATCTGCTCAACCAAGTAGAGGCCGTAGGCGCCAAGCAAGAGCCACCCCTCGAGGCGATTGATCACGCCGCCACTCCAGAAAATCGGCAGGCAGGCCAAGGTCGTCAGCACCATCACTGGGAAATCACGGCGCAACAGTTCAGGGCTGACCAACAGTCCGTCCTGACCCGAGAGCAGGGCGCACAGACCCAGGATCAAGAGCTGGTTGAGCAGGTTGCTGCCCACCACGTTGCCGATGGCAAGATCCGCCTTACCCCGGTAAGCCGCCACCAGGGACGTCACCAGTTCTGGCATCGAGGTGCCAGCCGAAACGATTGTCAGACCGATCACCGCCTCACTCACCCCGAGGGTCTGGGCCGCAGCGATGGCGCCTTTGATCAGAACCTGGGAGCCCACCACCAGCAACACCAGACCCAGGGCCAATTTGACGATGGCCACGGGTGTGGTGGAGGCCCCTTCCGCATCAATGTCATCAAGACCGTCCTCGTGGTCTTCCCGCGCTGAGCGCACCTCCCAGACCAGGGTGATCACCAGGGCTGTCAACAGAGCCAGACCCGCAACCCAGGAGAAGCTCCCGGATGAGGCCATCGCCCAGGTGGCCATCGACACAGCGATGAGCAGCGGCACATCCCGCCGCACCAAGCGACTACGAACGCGTAGGGAGGTAATCGCCGCGCTGGCGCCCAACACCACCATCACGTTGAAGATGTTGGAGCCCAGAACGTTGCTAACGGCAATCGAGTCCCCGCCGGAATTTCCCTGCAAGGTCGAGAGCAAGCTCACAAACAGCTCAGGGGCGCTGGTGCCAAAGGCAACGACCGTCAGGCCGATGACGATCTGAGGAATGCCCAGCAACAAAGACAGGGCAACCGCGCCGGCCACAAACAACTCGCCCCCGCCAAAGAGGAGCAAGATGCCCGCGACGATCTCCAGAAAGGTGAGGGCGTCAGGCATGGCCAGCAGCGGACTGGCCCCAATTGTGCACAGAACAGCCGAAATGTCTTCAGGCCGTTACCCCGGCACGGCCGGAGCCGCGGGCGGCGGGGCGACCGCTGGAGCAGGGGCGACGCTGGCCGGCTCAGCTTTCTCTGGAACCACCTCTTGGGGTTCTTCCACGGGGGTGGGTTCGGGGTTGGGTTCGGTCTCAGGACCGATCACGTCAATGGAGACCCGCTGGACCAAAAGGCGGTAGCGGAATTTTTGCGTCCTGTTGATGAAGTCCTGAACCGCCGCAACCTGTTTCGGGGTGGGCAGGTTGGGGCGACTCACCCGAACTGCCGCCTTGATCAAAGGGGGGTTTTGCGTCCAATCGATCTTGACGTCGGTGAGTTCTGAATCCTTACCCAAGGTGATGGTGCGTTGGCGCAGGCTCTCGGTGATGGCCCGCTCGACCTCCTGAAGGGCCTGACGCTGTTGGGCTTGTCCCAGCAGCGTCACAAAGCCACCGGTCAGCGGAATCAGCAGCAGTCCCGTCAGGAGCAGGCTCACCAGACCCATCTGACTGCGGAAGAGCTGCTGGCGCAGGCTCGCCTGGGTGGCCACCAAGGTGAGCAATCCCCCCGAGAGAATGCCCAGCAGGTTGGCGGCAAACAGCAGGGCTGCTCCCCTGGCCGGTTCCCACTGCTGAAGCGACAGCAACAGGCCCAGGACACAGACCGGAGGCACCAAGGCCACCGCAATCGCCGTGCCTGCAACGGATGACACCGCCTCCGGCTTGAGGCGGCCGTAGGTCGCGATCGACCCCGCCACCAAAGCAATGCCCAAATCCAGCAGGTTCGGCGTGGTGCGCCCCAGGACCTCATCGCCCAGGACCGGCAGGTTGGCCACCCAACCCAGGGCCGCTGAGGTCAGCACCGTGATGCCGACGCCCACGGCCAGGGTCAGCAACGCACGGCCCACCAGGGCCAGTCGTCCCTCCAGGATCGCGAAGGAGGCACTGCGCAGGGGCAGGATCCAGGGGGCAATCAACATCGCGCCGATCACCACCGCGGCGCTGTCCGCCAACAGTCCCAGGGTGGCGATCAGGCTCGCCGCAACCGTGAGCACCACATAGGACTGATCCAGGCGGGCTTCCCGCTCAAAGCTGGCCTCCAGGAACGCCAGGGGTGTGGGCTCGCCCATGGCTCGCGCAAAGTCCTGGGCTCAGGATGACCGATTCGCTAACGCCCTGCCGGCAAAGCCCCAATCGATTCGGCTCAGACGTAGCGTTTTGGCCCCATTGACAGTGGTCATGACCCCGGCGTCGACGTCCCAACGTGCGTCAAGTTTTCGCCTGCTGAATCAGATCAGCACCAACAACATCAAAGGGGATCTCTTTGGCGGCGTCACGGCCGCTGTGATCGCCCTACCGATGGCCCTGGCCTTCGGCGTCGCCTCAGGAGCCGGGGCAGCTGCCGGCCTCTGGGGTGCGGTGCTGGTGGGCCTGTTCGCAGCCCTCTTTGGCGGAACCCCCAGCCTGATCTCCGAACCCACCGGTCCCATGACCGTGGTGATGACGGCCGTGATCGCGAGCTTGACGGCCCGCAATCCCGAGCACGGGCTCGCCATGGCCTTCACCGTTGTGATGCTGGCCGGCCTCTTCCAGATCGCCTTCGGTCTGCTGCGGCTCGGTCGCTACATCACCCAGATGCCCTACACGGTCATCTCGGGCTTCATGAGTGGGATCGGCCTGATCCTGATCATCCTGCAGCTGGGACCCTTCCTCGGTCAGGCCAGCCCGAAGGGCGGCGTCATGGGCACCCTCAACAACTTGCCCCAGCTGCTGGCCAACGCCCGGCCCACCGAGATCACCCTGGCCGTGGTGACAATGGCCATCCTCTGGTTGACCCCGGCGGCCGTCAAAAAAGTGGCCCCACCCCAGCTGATTGCCCTGGTGGTGGGGACGCTGCTCTCGATCACCGTCCTGGGCGGCGGGGGCGGCGAGGAAATTCGCCGCATCGGCGAGATCGCTTCCGGCTTCCCCGCTCTGCAGATTCCCCACTTTGAGCTGGGCGAATTGCAGTTGATGTTTGTCGACGCAGCCGTGCTGGGCATGCTGGGCTGCATCGATGCCCTGTTGACCTCGGTGGTGGCCGACAGCATCACCCGCACCGAGCACAACTCCAATAAAGAACTCATCGGTCAGGGCCTCGGCAACCTCGCCTCCGGCCTCTTCGGTGGCCTGCCCGGCGCCGGCGCCACCATGGGCACCGTGGTCAACATTCAGAGCGGCGGCCGCAGTGCCCTCTCTGGCATCAGCCGGGCCCTGATCCTGATGGTGGTGATCCTCGCCCTCACCGGCGTCGCCGCCCAGATCCCCCAGGCCGTCCTCGCCGGCATCGCCCTGAAGGTGGGTGTCGACATCGTCGACTGGGGCTTCATCAGGCGCGCTCACCGCATCTCGATCAGCGGCGCACTGATCATGTATTTGGTGATCGCCCTCACGGTCCTGGTGGATCTGATCGCCGCCGTGGGCGTGGGCGTCTTCATCGCCAACATCCTCACGATCGACAAGATGAGCGCCCTGCAGAGCAAGAGCGTCAAGTCGATCAGCACCGGTGACGGCGACCTCGAGATCAGTGATGAAGAGCGTCAACTCCTCGACGACGCCCGCGGTCAGGTCCTGCTCTTCCAACTCAACGGGGCGATGATCTTCGGCGTCGCCAAGGCGATCGGCCGCGAGCACAACGCCATTGGTGACTGCCGCGCCGTCGTCTTTGACCTAACCGAGGTCTCTCACCTCGGCGTCACCGCAGCCCTGGCGGTGGAGAACGCCGTGGAGGAAGCGATCGAGAAGGGCCGCGAGGTCTTTGTGGTCGGGGCGAGCGGAACCACCAAGCGCCGCCTCGAGAAGCTGGGGCTCTACAAGAAACTCCCCGCGGAGCGCACCGGCCTGGACCGTCGCCTGGC
>NZ_JAFMFX010000044.1:0-15396 GCF_017855895.1 Vulcanococcus sp. CPBay_Sum15L08_68
GTCGCCCCCAGCGCCGCCCAGGCCGGCTGGAGTGAGTACACCTCCAACATCTCTGAGGTGGATGCCTGCAATCAGGCCCAGTACCTGATGCCCGAACAGGCCGTTCCTCAGCAATACGTGCTCAAAGTCAAGGACGGCAACTTCCGCTGCAAGGTGCGCTGGAGCGACAAAGCCGGCGCCGAACCCAGCAACCTGCCGGTGCTGCTGCCCGCCAAAATTCGCCAGCCGATCTTCGCCGGTGGCTGGCTGTAACTTGCTCGCACACGCCTGCTGATCCGTGCGCTTTGTTCTCTGGGGGACCTACTGCGAGAACGCGCTGGAGAAGCGCACCCCTTACCGCGAGGAGCATCTCGCGGGGCTGCAGCGCCAAAAGGATGACGGCGTACTGATCACCCTGGGGCCCACGGAAACCAGCAGCCACGTCTTCGGGATCTACGAGGCCGAGTCCAAGCAGCAGGTGGTGGATCTGCTCCACAACGATGTGTATTGGCGCCAGGGAATCTGGACCGCCCTCGAGGTCTACCCCTGGATCCAGGCCTTCTAGATCAAGCCTTCGGCCAACCGGCTTGGCTCTGCTGCCAGACCCACTCAGCCACCTGCTGGACACCGTCCTCACCCAGGGCCTCGACGTAGCCGCTCATCTGTCCCTGGCCCTGGGCAGCGATCGCCGCAATGGCCTCCTGGGAGGCAATGCCCTGGCGCTCTAGGGCCGCCAGCTTCAAGGTTTTGCCGCGGCGAATGATGTTGCCGCCATTGAGGTGACAGCCCGCGCAGTGGAGCTCAAACAATTGGGCACCATCGGCCCAGGCCGGCTGCGCCACGCTCAAACCCAGCAGCAACACCAGAGCCAGCAACAGCCGGCGCAGCAACGCAAGGGACATCAGGTCAAGGGCAAGGGGGGCGCAGCGCGCCAAGCGTCAGTCTGACCGGCCCACTCCCGGTGTGTCCGCGCTCAAATAGCCCCACACCCACGCACCCCATGCTGTCCTTTCTGCACAGCGCCGACTGGCAGATCGGCAAGCCCTACGCCCGGGTCCAGGATCCAGACAAACGGGCCAAGTTGCGGCAGGTGCGCATCGCCGCCATCGATCAAATCGGTCAATGCGCCAAGGAGCAGGCGGCCGCCTTCCTGCTGGTCGCCGGTGATCTCTTTGACTCACCAACCCCCAGCAGCAGTGACATCAGTGCGGTCTGCCAGGCCCTCGGCCGCCTGAGCTGCCCGGTGCTGGTGATTCCTGGCAACCATGACCACGGTGCCCCAGGCAGTGTCTGGCACCAACGTTTTTTCCAGGAGGAGTGCCAGCGCCGGGCCCCCAACCTCCAGGTGCTCCTGAGCCGCGAACCGCTCGTGCTGGAGCAGGCGATCGTGCTGCCCTGCCCGCTGTTGCGCCGCACGGACAGCCAGGACCCCACCGCTTGGGTGCGATCGATCGATTGGGCCTCACTGCCCAGCGACCGCCCTCGCCTCCTGCTTGCCCATGGCTCCATCCATGGTTTTGGCTCCGATGACCTGGATGCCGATGAGGAGAACCCCGCCAGCGCCCAGAACCAACTGCGCCTCGATGCAGGCCTACTGGAGCAGCTGGACTACGTCGCCCTGGGGGATTGGCATGGCCTCAAACAGGTCCATGCCAAGGCCTGGTACAGCGGGACCCCGGAGCCCGATCGCTTTCCCCGCCATGACGCCTACCGCGATGGAGTCGTCCTGGCGGTGCGCGCTGAGCGGGGGAGTCTTCCCGAGGTGACCCCTCTGGCGACTGCGATGCTGCAATGGCACGCCACGGCGGTGCGGCTGAGCAGCGACGCGGAGCTGGAGCGCTTTGAAGCGCAGCTCCAGACGCTCCTGGGCGACGAGCCAGGACAACATCTCCTGCTGCTGGAGGAGAGCGGCAGCCTGAGCCTCGAGGGTCATCGCCGCTACGACGCGCTGATCGAGCGCTTGGAGGCCCAACTGCTGCGGCTCAAGCGCCGCGGGCGCTGCGCCCAGGCTCCCGATCCAAGCGAGCTCAAGGCCCTCAGCCAGCGCCCCAGTGACCCCTTGATTGCCAACGTCGCCCATCGCCTCCAGAGCGAACTGGCGGACAGCGCGCTGCTGGAGGAGCGGCGCGAACTGCTGCAGCTGGCCCTGGCCGAACTGCACCGCTGCGCGGGGGAGTAAGCCATGCACCTGCTCTCCTGCCGCCTGCAACGGGTTCGTCAACACCTCGATCTCCAGCTCAGCTTTGGCCGCCAACTGACCCTGGTGGGAGGGGTCAACGAATCGGGCAAAAGCACCCTGGTGGAGGCACTCCACAAAACCCTCTTCCTGCGCTCCACCGCCACCGGGCGCGGTGTGGAGGAGCTGCGCTCACGCACCCATGGCGGCCTGCCGGAGGTCGAGCTCTGTTTTGCCGCCCAGGGAGAACGCTGGACGCTGCGCAAACGCTTCGCTGGTGCCGGGGGAACCTGTCAGCTGAGCAACCAGAAAGGGCAGGCCCTCAGTGGTCCAGCAGCGGAAGACGAGCTGGCGCGGCTGCTGGGCCTGGAGGGTCCCATCGAAGGCAGGCGGATCGCGCAGCTGCCCGAGCGCTGGGCCCACCTCTGGGTGCGGCAGGGGGACGCAGGCTTCAACCCCCTGGAGGGGAAGCCGGAGAGCTACGACTACGAGCGGCTGCTCCAGCAGCTGCAATCCAAGACCGATCTCGGAACGCTGCAGTCCCCCCTGGATCGCCAGGTGGTCGAGCAACTCCAGCAGCGCCTGGGACAGGTGTTCACTCCGACGGGGCGCGTGAAGGCCGGATCAGCCCTCGCCCAAGTGCTGCAACGGGAACAGGAGTGCCTGGAGGACCTGAACGGGGCCAAGCAACAACTGCTCGAGCTCGAACAAGCCATGGAGCGCCTGGGCGCCATCGCCGAGAGGCTCCACTGCATTGACCAGGACCTGCGGCCCGCCTTACTGAGAGAGCGGGAACTGGAGCAGCAACAGCAGTTGCTGCAGGCGGAACTTGAACCGGTGCTGCTGCAACGCCAGACCCTTGAGCAACAGCAGAAACAACAGCAGGAACTCAAGCGAACCCAGCAGGAGCAGCAGCAAGAGCAACTCCGGCTGCAACAGCAGCTGAAGCAGGCACTTGAGCAGGACGCCCTCAAAACAGAGCAGCAGCAGAAGCAGGAGCAGCAGATCGCAGCCGCTCAGCAACAGCTGCAAACCCTGCGGACCCAGCAAGAGGGAGTGCGTCAGCGGCTCGACCTCCTGCAACTGCGGCGGGAGCGCCAACAGCTTGAAGCCCACCAGCAGGAGATGAACCGCCTGCAGTCAGAAGCGAACCGGCTCAAGCAAACCCTGTCCCAACTGCCGCCGATCGACGCCGAACAGGTGCGCGGACTGCGGCGCGCCGAGCAGGCCCTCGCCCAGGCCCAGGCGCGGCTGGAGGCCATGGCCACCAGCATCGAAGTACTCCAAAGCAATCAGGCCATCACGCTCGCCGATGAAGCGATCCAGGCCGGAGAGAAGCGCCAGCTCAACAGCATCACTGAACTCCAGGTTGGAGCTGGCGTCCGGCTACGGGTGAGTCCCGGCGGCGGCGACGCGCTGCCCCAGGCCCAGGCTCAGCTGGAGCGCTGCCGCCAAGACTGCGAACGGTTAACCCAGCAGCTCGGGGCCGCCAACAGCGAAGCCGCGGAGGCGATTGAGCAACAACGGCGCAGCCTGGAGCGGGATCTCAGCGACCTGCGCACCGCAGCCAAGGCCATCCCCTGGTCCGGGCTGAGCGAACGTCTCAGTGCCTTGCTCCCGCGCCAGCAGGACCTGGAGCAAGCCATCAGTCTCGATCGCCAGGAGGGACTGCCCAGCGATCCAACGGCACTCGAAGAGCTGGACACGCAGCTACGCCAGACCATCCAGCAGCAGAGCAGCGCCCTCGATCAGCAGCTGCAACAGCATCAGCAACAGCGGCAACAGGAGCAAGCCCAGAGCCGCCAGCTGGAGCAATGCCGCAATCGGCTCGAGCAACTCGCCGGCTCCTTGGCGATGGTCGAGCAACGACTGCAACAAGAGTCAACCCCAGCGAGCGTCGAGCAGCTCCAACACCTGGAGCAAGACGTCAAGGAGCGGCGAGCGGTATTGGCGGCGATGGAGAGCGAACGAAAAACACTGCAGCAACAACGCCAGGGATCCGTTGGGGCCCTGCAACTGCTCGAGCAGCTCAACCAGGAGAAAGAGCTTCTCCTCAATGAGCGGGGGCAGAACGAACAGCGCTGCGCCAGCCTGGGAGCCCAAAACCCCAGTGCTCAACTGGAGCTAGCCCAGGCCCGCTGGGAGAACGTCCAGCAGGAACGCCAAACGCAAGAACGGGAGGCCAACGCTCTGCAACTGCTGCAGGAGCACTTCCATCAGGCCCAAGCTGAGCTGGCCAATCGCTACAGCGAACCGCTCTGTTCAGCCCTCAATCCCTACCTCGGGGCCCTCTTGCCGACAGGAGCGGAGAAGGCCCTGTTGGCCTTCAATCCCAAACATGGCTTCCAGCAACTGCAACTGCTGCAGGACAGCCAGGCCTATGACTTTGCGCGACTCAGTGGAGGCATGCGCGAACAATTCGCAGGGGCGCTGCGACTGGCCATGGCCGAAGTCCTGATGGGTGCCTATGACGGTGCCCTGCCCTTGGTCTTCGACGACGCCTTTACCAATACCGATCGGCAACGCCTCGATCCATTGCAAGCAATGTTGCAGCGGGGGATGGAGCAGGGGATTCAAATCATCCTGCTCAGCTGCCATCCCGAGGACTATCAAAACGTTCTGGGCTGGGCACAAAAAAGCCCCCTCCAATCGCTGGAGGGGGCCAATGGCGTGGAGGTCACGCTCAGCCGTTAGGGCTGTCGATCACTCTTCGTCTTCGTCGCTGCCGCCGGCGGGAATCAGACGGATCTGCTTACGGCCGAGCTTGATTTCGAACTCGTCACCGGGCTGAAGATCCAGCATGGCGGTGTAGGCCTTACCGATCAGCAGGTTGCCGTTGCCCTGAACGGTGGCGATGTAGCTGAGCTTGCGGCCACCCTTGCCGACCTTGCTGCTCACGCCCAGCTCAACGCCCTTGGCCTCGAGAAGCGCTTCGTAGAAAGCGGTGAAGTTCAGACGCTCGCCGCCGTCCTTCTTGGAGGAGACATAACCGCAAGCGCGGACGATATCGGACTTACTTACATCGCCAAGCTCTTTAACT
The DNA here is from genome assembly GCF_017855895.1 of Vulcanococcus sp. CPBay_Sum15L08_68. NCBI lineage: Bacteria > Bacillati > Cyanobacteriota > Cyanophyceae > Synechococcales > Synechococcaceae > Vulcanococcus > Vulcanococcus sp. CPBay_Sum15L08_68. Next base: position 5,196 of record NZ_JAFMFX010000044.1, read on the forward strand.
TTGGCCAGAAGATCGGAACCGGTGAGCATTGAGGTAGAGGGCTTGAGCCAGATACTCGTGCAACATACAACACGGTTTAACTAGGCACCAGCTCCATGAAGATCAAACCAAGCCAGAATTCGGCAAGGAGTTGAGTACCAAAGGCCTCGATGCATCGAATCCGTGAATTACGCAGGGACGAGCACTCTGAGGCGATCACGATTTATCAGCAGGCCGTCCTGAGTTGCGACCCGAAGCTGTACACGCAGGCACAAAAAGAAGCCTGGGCCAGTCAAGGTCCGGCACTTGCACTTCAGCTCGAGCGCGGTCGCGCCCTGGCCAGCGAAGCAACGGATGGAGGCGTCCTCGCCTTTGCCCTGCGGGATCCAAGCCAACGCCTATCCCTGCTCTATTGCCATCCTGAACACCAGCAGCGGGGCCATGGACGCGCCCTGATTGAGGCCATTGAGGCGGAAGCGACTCAGGACAAGCTCGGCGCCCTCGTCACCGAAGCCAGCCTGATCTCCACCCCTCTACTGCTGAAGCTGGGCTGGCGGATCCGCTGGAGAGAAGAACTCCTGATCCGCGGGGTGCACTTCGAGCGGTTCAACCTCAGCAAAACGCTGAACCCGATACTGAGCTGATGGCCGAAGCCCAGCTCCAACAGTTCCTCCAGAAGATCCAACAGCTCAATGCTTTCGTGGCCTTGACTGAAGCCCAGCCCGAGCTTCGGCAAGCCCTCAGAGACTGCAGCAACCACCACGATGTGGTCCAACTGGCGGCCCAATTTGGCTTTGACATCGGCCGGCGCTGGGGGGACAGCAGCCCCCAGCCAGACAGGCCCGCTGATCAACCCAATCTGCTGCGGGGGGACTGCCCGGAGTCAGGCCAGGAACAAACCGACGTGCTCGCCAGTGGACAGAACTGGCGCCTCGAGCGAATTCATTCCTGCCAGGCCAGCAGCCCAGCCGAGGGCTGGTACGACCAAGAGGAGAGCGAATGGGTTCTGGTGCTGCGCGGAAGTGCGTCGCTGCACTTTGAAGACGAAGAGCAGCCGCGGGACCTCTGCGTCGGCGATGCGCTGATGATTGCGCCGCATCGCCGCCATCGGGTTACGGCAACCGACCCGAATCCTGGGACGGTCTGGCTAGCTCTGTTCTGGTCGGTGGGCGCTTGAGGTTGGATTGCCGCACCAGCCAATAGGCGGCAGCGAGGGAGAGGATCGCCACCCCCAAGCCAATCAGAACCGCAGGGTCCTTCTGCATCCCCGGGGGAGAAACGATCACCTTGCGGGACACTGCGGTCAGGGCCGTGACCAGCACTAATTCGATCTGAATCACGTGCTCCCGCAGGTAAGCGGTGAGGTTCTGCAGCACCTCCAGGGCAATCAGGATCACCAGCACCTGATCCAACAGGCTCACCAGGCCCTCACCGGTCCAATTGACCTGCAAATCCAGCAGGTCACTGCCCAAAAAGATCAGGAGCTGAAGGGTCGCGACCACCAACACCACGGTGAGGGTGACCGAGAGGACCTTGGCCAGAGCGCGTTCGAAACCCGAGATTCCTCGCAGGAACGCGCGATCACAAAACAGAGACTTCAATTGCGAAAGGGCGTGTACTGAGGCTTAGCCGGAGTATCCCCCGGAGGGTTCACCAACTTGGTGTCGCAGGTGATACTTCCGTCGGCCGCCGTCACGCAGTTCTTGGGTTCCACGGTGGTGGAGGGGCCCACATTGCTGCCGGGTCCCCAGAGGAAACTCTCCGCCTGGGCATGAACGGCCGAAGGCATTGCAGCACCCAGGGCCGCAACGGACGCCCAAGCCAGCCAACGCGCGCAGGTCATCTCAACGGTGCAACGTGCACCCACTGTGACGTGAGTGCAGGCCTCCGTCAGCCGTCTCCGACTTCCAGTCGGATTTCTTCCAGGAGCAGATCCAATTGCCCAAGGGAGTCCTCAACGGCTGGAGCGGCATCGGCGGAACCAACCCCGCCTTGGTCCTCGCTCTGCCAGACCGCCTCAATGGCACAGAGACGTTCAGCCAGGCCCACCAAACCGTCACGGCGGTAGGTGCGGTCCAACTCATCCAGCAGGACCGGCATCCGAATCGAGCTTGCCCGCAGGGCTCGCCGCAGGTCCGACTGGGTCCGGCCGCTGTGGCGGAGCCAATCCTTGATGAACGATTGCAGTTCGTCTAACTGCTCAGAGGTCAGAGCAGCCATCAGCGCGTCGGGGGAAACCAGCGATCCAGTTTGCGCTGCGCCCGCATCCGAATGGGTTCGCTCATGTGACTCGAGCAGAGACCGAGCAGGGCGGTCAAGGCCACCAGGTCATCGCTGAAGCCCGCCGCCGGGATGAAGTCCGGGATCAAATCAACCGGAACCAGCAGATAGGTCAGGGCCGCCAGCATCGTCAGGCGAACCTGTGGCGGGGTGCCGGAATCCAACAACAACTCGAGGCATTCGATGGCAGGCCGGGCGATCGCGCGACCCGCACGACGCAGGAGGCGTCGCAGCGCGCCCTCATCGACCTCGGTGCTGCCCAGCACTTGGGCATCAATGGGTTGAGCAGCAGGATCGACAGCCATGGGCTGGTGTCACCTCAAGCGGTGACACCATTCTGAGGGCCGACCTACTGAACGACAGAACTGACGTCGACCAATCCGCTCTGGATGCCCACTTTGCGCAGCTTCCGCAGGGCCCGCTGGACCACCTGACGGCAGTACTCCCGACTGCAGCCCAGGAGACGGGCCACCTCAGCGAGGGTGCGCCACTCATGGCTGCCATCGAGACCAAAGCGCAGCATCACGACAGTGCGCTCTTTCGGCGTGAGGTTGGACTGATCCAGAAGCTTCCAAACCGCGGCATTGCGCTCCGCCAGTTCACAGCGCTCCATGGGAGGCAGATCCTCACTGGGAAGCACATCCACCAGTTCCGTGGGATCGGATTTGGATTTGACGATGCCCTGCAGGCTGACGGTGACGCTGCGGAGCTCACAACCGAGCAAATCCTCAATTTCATCGAGCGGCAAACCCAACGCTGTGGCCAGCTGTTGTGAATTAGGCGCCATGCCATTGCGCTGCATCAAACGCGCCTTTGCAGCCCGCAAACGTGTCAGTTTTTCGTTGACATTGACAGGAATACGAATCGTGCGACTTTGGGTCGAGAGCGCACGGTTGAGTCCCTGGCGAATCCACCAGTAGGCATAAGTACTGAAGCGGTGGCCGCGGGTGGGGTCGTACTTCTCAACGGCTCGGGTCAGACCCAGGGTCCCCTCTTGGATCAGGTCCAACAGGTCAAGTCCCTTGCCCTGGTAGCGCTTTGCCAGGTTGACCACCAAGCGCAGGTTGGCCGTGATCATCTGATCTTTAGCCCGCTCGCCCACACGCATCGTGCGCTTCTCGATGTCGTTGTAGCTGCAGGCTTCACCAACACCACCAGCCATAGCGCAGCGCTCGTGCAGCTGCACCATGGCTTGTACCTTGCGGCCAAGCATCAGCTCTTGCTCTGGCGTCAACAACTGGTGACGACCAATTTCACCCAAGAAAGCACTCAGCGAGCTGGCCATGTTTGCGCGTTCTGCTGATTTGAACCTAAGGGGTTTTTGACTCAAAAAAGAAAGCCACTAAAAAGCTTCCAACTTTCAAAATTGCTTCCCAAATTCAGACTTATTTCCCAATTGCAGATTGGCTTCCAAAGCCTGAACAAAACCAGCTCAGTCGCTCGCTCGCTACGGTCTGAGGCCCCATCCAGTCCAAGGCCATGCCCGCCCCGGCTCTGATCGCCGACATCGCACCGACCGTTCTCACCCGAGCGGGCGTGGCCTACGTCCACTACCTGAGCTTCATGCTCTGCTTCGGCGCCCTCGTGCTGGAGCGTCGCCTGATCCAGCCCAACCCCAACCGCAAGGACGCCACCTTGATGGTGATCACCGATGTGGTCTACGGAATGGCGGCCCTCGCCCTCCTGGTGAGCGGGATCCTGCGGGTGATGTACTTCGGACAGGGCTCGGAGTTCTATACGGAGAACCCTCTGTTCTGGTGGAAGGTCGGCCTCTACCTCTCCGTGGGTGGCCTCTCCCTCTACCCCACGATCACCTACATCACCTGGGCCATCCCCCTGCGCAAAGGGGAACTGCCCCAGGTCAGCGAAGGCCTGGCCAAGCGGCTGGCCTGGATCCTCAACATTGAACTGGTGGGTTTTGCCCTGATTCCGTTCCTGGCCACCTTGATGGCCCGGGGCGTCGGCCTGCCTGGTTAGCCCCAGCAATGGAGCTACCGCCTCCAGCCTGCCCCCTGGCCTCTGAGGTGCGCCCCTGGTCCGGCCAGGGGCCGCTCTTGATCGAGCCGGTCCAGACCACCGCCAGCAGCGCTGGCTACAGCAGTCGTCTCAAGACCACACCCGCAGGCTGGCCCCATCGCAAGCAGTGGTGCGTCTGGGTGGAGCCCGTGACCGCCAAGGGGCCTGGGGCGATTTGGCAGCAACGCTGGCATCAGGCGGTGCAGGCTGCCCTGCGCACCTGGCAAGACCAGCTGCCGATTCACCTGGTCACCGAGCCGCTGCGGGCCCACGTTCTGGTGGAGCGGCGTCGGCCTCCCCTGCTGAATAACCGCGCCAGCAATGGACGGGCCCTGCTTCAGTTGCGTGAGGTCCGCCGGGATCAGCGCTGGTCCCTCGAGCCGCTGGTGACGGTGCTGATCAGCCCCGGGCAAGCGCAAACGGCCATTCAGGCCACCAGCCTGCATGAATTGGGCCATGCCTTTGGTCTCTGGGGCCATAGCGACCACGCCGGCGATGCGCTGGCGGTCAAGGCCGGAGCGGTCCCGGTCCTGCAGCTGAGCCCCAGGGATCAAGCCACCCTGAAGTGGTTGCAAGAACAGCCCGGTTTGACCCAGGCTGATCAGCCCAGCACCCAGCCATGACTCCGCCCAGGCGGACCCTCTCAGACCTGTTCTTGAGACGGCCCGTATTCAGCTTGGTGCTGAGTCTGCTGCTGCTGCTCATGGGAGCCCTGAGCTTGAGCGGCCTGCAGGTCGAGAACCTGCCGAGCATTGCCCCCGGACGGGTCAGTGTCCGCAGCTCCTACCCCGGCGGCAGCCCCGAGGTGGTGGAGCAGGGGGTGACCGCCTTAATCGAGCAGCAGCTCAACGGACTCGAGCGGCTCGAGAGCATCCGCTCCAGCAGCAGCAGCAGTGGCAGCAGCATCCGGCTGAACTTCCGCGGCGGCTCCCCCGAACTCAATCAGGTCAACACCCAAAACGAAATCGCCCAGGTGCTGCGGCGGCTGCCAGCCCAGGTCGCTCGCCTGGGAGTACAGGTCAGACGCAGCTCCGATGACCTCTTAATGGTCCTGAGCTTCAGCGCGGATCCGAAGCGCTACACCCCGCAGTTCCTCAATGGCTGGGTCAGCCAGGTGGTGCAGCAGCGGCTCCAGCGGGTCGAGGGGGTTGGCGATGTGCGTCTGTTTGGCGGGAGCCCGTTGGCCTTCCGGCTCTGGCTCAACCCCGCGGCACTGCTAGAGCGTCAACTGACGATCAACGATGTCGAGCGGGCCCTGCAGGCCCAGAACGTCCTAGCCGCACTGGGACAAACCGGCGAAGCGCCCATGCCCCCGGGGCAGGCCACCACCCTCCCGCTCGAGATGGAGGGCCGGCTGCGCAGCAGCGAAGAACTCGAGCAACTGGTGGTCGGCGAGGGCCCCGAAGGCGGAGTCGTGCTGCTGAGGGACATCGGCCGCGTGGGTCTGGGCAGTGAGAGCTATGACGCCATCGCCACGAACCTCCAGGGCAGCAGCGCTGTGGCCATTGGCGTCTACCAGCGGGATGGCACCAATGCCCTGGCGGTCAGTGAGGCGGTGGAGCAGGCCTTAGCGGAGCTCCAGCCGGACATTCCCCCTGGCATTGATCTGCAGCTGATCGTCAACGAAGCCGAGACGATTCGCACCAGCATTGGCGAGACGGCCGGCAGCCTCCGGGATGCGGTGCTGCTGGTGTTTCTTGCCCTGCTGCTGGGGCTTGGCAACAGCCGTCTAGCCCTGATCAGCGCCCTGGCGGTGCCGGTCTCTCTGTTGGGGTCGATCAGCCTGATCAAGCTGGCCGGCGGCTCCATCAACACCCTCAGCCTGTTTGGGATGGTGCTGGCCTCGGGCCTGGTGGTCGACGACGCCATCGTCGTCAGTGAGGACATCGGACGGCGGCTGGAAGCGGGGGCCTCCCCCTTGGCCGCCGCCCGCGAATCCATGGCGGAGCTCGGTGGGGCGGTGGTGGCGACCTCCCTGGTGCTGGTGGTGGTCTTCCTGCCGGTGATCGGGCTGGAGGGAAGCGTGGGCCGGCTCTACGCGCCCATCGCCATCAGCATCAGCGCCGCCATTGCGGTGTCGACGTTTAACGCCATCAGCTTCACGCCGGTGGCGGCCAGCCGCCTGCTCCACGCGGAACAACGCGAGCCGGCCTGGCTGCTGCGCTGGATTGATCCGCCCCGGCGCTGGCTGGAATCCTTGGAGGCCCCCTACGGCCGCTGGCTCGAGGGCTCCCTCAAGCTGCGGCGCCGCGTCATGGCCAGCGTCCTGGTGGGCCTACTGGTGACCGCCCTGGGCCTGAGCTGGAGACCGACGGCCTTCATTCCCCAGGAGGACAACGGCCAACTGCGGGGGGTTGTTGTGCTGCCGGAGGGGCTCTCCCTGCAGCGCACCGAGGCGGTGATGCAACAGGTCCAAGCGCTGGCGGAGGCAGACCCCGCAATTCGAACCGGCAACTTCTATGCCGGCCGTTCCTTTGGGGACAGCACCCCCAACAAGGGACTGCTCTTCCTGCGGCTTCAGCCGATCGGCGAGCGGGGGCCTGGACGCCCCAGCACCGAGGCGGTGGCCAAACGGCTCAACCGCCAACTGCGCAAAACGATCTCCGGGGCCACGGTGATCGTCAGCCAGCCCCCCAGCGTGCGCGGCTTCAGCAGCGAAGGGGGATTGGAGCTCGAGCTGCTGGACACCAGCAACGGGCAGTTCTCGCTGCAGCAATTTGCGGGCGAGGCCCAACGCCTGATCCAAGCGGCCAATGCCAGCGGATTGTTTGAGCGGGTCTCCACCCGCTTCAGCGCCGATTCCCCGCTCCTGCGGCTGGAGCCCGATCGCCTGCAGATGGCCTCCCTCGGCGTGGAACTGAGCCAACTGGTCAGCACCCTCCAGGCCAGCCTGGGCAGCAGCTATGTCAACGACAGCTTTGAGGGCGATCAGGTCCGCCGGGTGATTGTTCAGCTGGATGGAGAGGGCCGGCGCAACCTCGACGACGTCCTCGCCCTGCAGGTGCGCGCCAAATCAGGAACCCTGATCCCCGTTGGCCAGTTGGTGCGCGTGGAGGCCTCCAGTGGGGCCAGCACGATCAACCACAGCCGCCTGGTGCGCTCCATCAGCATTCGAGCCCTACCGGCCTCGGGGGTCAGCACCGGCCAAGCCATGGCTGAGCTCGAGCGGCTGCAGGGGCAACTGGGGGGACGGCGCACGGACCTGGCCTGGACCGGTCTGGCGGAGGAAGAGAAACGCTCCGGCGGCAGCACCGTCAGGGTCTTTTCCCTGGCGGTCTTGGTCATGGCGCTGGTGCTGGCCGGCCTCTACGAGAACCTGCTGGACCCGTTCATCATCTTGATCACCGTTCCCCTGGCCCTGCTTGGAGCGCTGGGCGGCCTGGTGCTGCGCGGTCTGCCCCTGGATGTCTATGGCCAGATGGGACTGCTGGTCCTGGTGGCCCTGGCCGCCAAAAACGGAATCTTGATCGTGGAATTTGCCAATCAACGGTTGCGGGAGGGACTGAACCTGGACCAGGCCATCCGCGACTCCGCCCGCTCCAGGCTGCGGCCGATCCTGCTGACGGCCATCTCCTCCCTGGCGGGATTTCTGCCCCTGCTGCTGGCCAGCGGCAGTAGCGCCAGCAGCCGCATCAGCATCGGCACTGTGGTGTTCTTTGGCCTACTGGTGGCCACCGTTTTGAGCCTATTTGTCGTGCCCAGTAGCTACAGGTTGATCAAGGGCTGGGAGCTCGAGCTCAAAGCCCGGAGGAGCCATGGCTAAAGCACTCTGGCCAGGTCTGGCCGCCCTTGGACTACTCGCACTCTGCGGCTGCGGCAGCTCGACTGGGCGTCCGCCGCAGAAGGTCACGGCCGCTCCACTGGAGCGGGAGGTGTTCGTGCAAAGCATCGACACCGTCAGCACCCTGGAGGCCACCGATGAAATCGAGCTGGCGGCCCAGGCCGGCGGACGAATCCAACGGGTCCTGGTCCAATCCGGTCAGTCCGTTGAGGCCGGGCAACTGCTGCTGGTCCTCGATCAAACCCAGCTCAAGGCGGACGTCGCAGCCCTGCAGGCCCAAAGCAAGAGCGATCAACTGGCCTTTGAGCGACTGGCCGGCTTGGCCCAGGAAGGGGCGGCAACCGCCCTGCAGCGCGATGAATTCGAAGCCAAAGCGATCGGCTCGCGCCAAGCCCTGACGGCAAAGTTGGCGGACCTCTCCTACAAGGATGTGCGGGCCCCCATCGCTGGCGTGATCAGCGATCTGAGCGTCAAAGCAGGGGATGTCCTCCAGGCCGGAAGCCCCTTTAGCCGGATCATCCGCAACGAAGCCCTGCAGGCCCGGATCGACGTGCCGGCCGGCCAGGCGAACCGGCTCGCCAGCGGGCAGCTGGTGCAACTGCTCGATGGCCAAGGGCAGCGGCCCGTGGCCAAGGGGAGGCTGACGATGATCGATCCCAACATCAACGCCAAAAGTCAGACCCTGCTGGCCAAGGCCAAGATCGAGAACCCCCAGGGCATGCTTCGCGACGGGCAGCGCCTGCGAACCCGTTTGATCATTGGCGCGGAGCGTCACCTGGCCATTCCGTTTGAGGCGGTCACGCGCCAATTCGGCCAGACCTTCGTCTTCGTCGTCGGCACCCCTGCCCAATGGAAAAAAGACCCGGGCAAGACGCCCTTGGCGACCATTGAGCGCCTACCGGCGGGCAGCAACGTGGCGCTCCAGCGCAGCGTCACCCTGGGTCCCCTGCAGGGGGATCGCTATCCCGTCCTCAAAGGCCTCTCGGCCACCGATCGGGTGATCCTGAGCAACGGCAGCGGGCTCCGCCATGGGAGCCCCGTTCGACTCAAACAGCCCTAGTCGCGGCGCGGAGCACCCCGGCGGGAGGCCAAGACCTCCTGCACCCGGCGCCAGCTCACGCCGTGATGGGCCAAAGCAACCTGCAGGTGAAAGACGATGTCGGCCGCCTCACCCGCCATCTCCTCAGGACTGTTGTCCTTGCAGGCCATCACGAACTCGGCGCTCTCCTCACCGATTTTTTTGAGGATCCGGTTATCGCCGCCCTCGAGCAACTTGTTGGTGTAGCTGCCGGGTTCCGGCTGGTCACGGCGTCCTTCGATCACCCGCATCAATTCCGTGCAGACATCGGCGGGCGGGGGAGCGGCGCCAGCACCACCAGCCGTCGGGCTCGGTCCATCGTCATAGAAGCAACTGCGCGCTCCGGTGTGGCAGGCCACATCGCCGCGCTGCTCAATCGTGAGCAGCAGCACGTCGGCATCGCAGTCGTAGCGCAGGCCGCGCAGGGCCTGGGTATGGCCACTGGTGGCACCTTTGTGCCAAAGCTCCTGGCGGGAGCGACTCCAGTAGTGCACTTCGCCCGTGGCCAAGGTGCGCTCAATCGCCTCGTGGTTCATCCAGGCGACCATCAGGACCGCCCCGTCGAGCCAGTCCTGAGCCACCGCCGGGATCAGGCCGGCCTCGTTAAAACGAAGGGAGCGAATGAAGGCCGGATCTGGGGCCTGAAATGATGCCTGCAAGGGCTGCCGATCCATCTACCCCGATCCTCCCTCAAGACCCACATCCAGCATTCACCGGGGATGACCGCCGCCTACACCTGCAGCAAAACCTTTAGCGGCTATCCCTGTTGCCACCGGCAGTGGAGGCACAGCGGCCATTGCCGCTTTGTGCACGGCTACAGCCGCAGCTTTTGTTTTTGGTTCCAGGCCGAGGAGCTGGATGAAAACGGCTTCGTGGTGGATTTCTCCAGCCTGAGCGAACTGGAGAAGCAACTGAGGCAGCAGTTTGACCACACCTTTTTGGTCAATGCGGACGACCCGCTGCTGGCGCAATGGCAATCCCTGCATGAGCAGGGGGCCCTGGATCTACGGGTCATGGAGAACGTCGGCATGGAAGCCAGCGCTGCCCTGGTCTGGGACTGGGCCAAC
>NZ_JAFMFX010000045.1:0-14659 GCF_017855895.1 Vulcanococcus sp. CPBay_Sum15L08_68
TGAACCAAGAAACCCTGCTGTTTGAGCCAGCTGCTGCGCAGCAGGGTGCCCTTCGGGCGGTGTTGGCCTTCCCCAGCACCTACACCGTGGGGATCACGAGCCTGGGCTACCAGGTGGTCTGGGCGACCTTGGCCCAGCGCACCGATGTGGATGTGCGGCGGCTGTTCACCGACCAGGGCGATCCGCAGCACCGCCACTGCGACCTCTTTGGCCTGTCCCTGAGCTGGGAACTCGACGGGCCGGTGCTGCTGGATCTGCTGGAGCAACAGCGCATCCCGATCTGGGCAAGCGAACGCGGAGACAACGATCCGATCGTCTTCGGCGGGGGGCCGGTGCTGACCGCCAACCCAGAACCCCTAGCGCCCTTCTTTGATGCGGTGCTGCTCGGCGATGGCGAGCTGCTGCTGCCGGCCTTTATCGATGCCCTGCAGGACTGCAAAACCGCCCCGCGCCAGCAGCGGCTGCGGCGCCTGGCGGAGGTGCCCGGTGTCTATGTCCCGTCGCTCTATGCCCCCCGCTACGGCGAGGGCGGTGACCTGCTGGCGATCGAACCGATCGAGGCCGGCATTCCCGAAACCGTGGAAAAGCAGACCTGGCGCGGCAACACCCTGAGCCACTCCACGGTGATCACCCCGGAGGCGGCCTGGCCCTCCATTCACATGGTCGAGGTGGTGCGCAGCTGCCCGGAGCTCTGCCGCTTCTGCCTGGCTAGCTATCTCACCCTGCCCTTCCGCACGCCGAGCCTCGATGACGGGCTCATCCCGGCCGTGGAAAAGGGCCTAGGCGCCACCCAACGGCTGGGACTGCTGGGGGCCTCGGTCACCCAGCACCCGCAATTTGGCGACCTACTGCAGTGGCTCGATCAGGACCGCTTTGACGACACCCGGGTCAGCGTCAGCTCCGTGCGGGCCGCCACCGTCACCCCCGAGCTCGGGCGGATCCTGGCCAAACGCGGCAGCAAGTCCCTGACCATCGCCATCGAGAGCGGCAGCGAGCGCATGCGCGAGGTGGTCAACAAAAAGCTGGCCACCGAGGAGATCTACGCCGCGGCCCGCTACGCCAAAGAAGGCGGCCTCAGCGGCCTGAAGCTCTACGGCATGGCCGGCCTGCCTTCGGAAACCGAGGACGATGTTGAGGCCACCGCCGACCTGCTGCTGCAGCTCAAGAAGGCCACCCCAGGCTTGCGCCTATCGCTCGGGGTCAGCACCTTTGTGCCCAAGGCCCACACCCCCTTCCAATGGCAGGGCGTCCGCCCCGAAGCCGAGAAACGCCTGAAACTCCTGGCCAAACGGCTGAAGCCCAAGGGCATCGACCTGCGCCCCGAGAGCTACGGCTGGAGCGTGATTCAGGCGCTGCTCTCCCGCAGCGACCGGCGCCTTGCACCCGTGATCGCCGCGGTGCGCGGCCGCCACGAAAAACTCGGCGGCTGGAAGCAGGCCTACCGCGAAGCCGAGACGCCCCTGCCCCCCTGGGAGGAGGTCATCCACGGGGCATGGGACGCCGATCGGGTCCTGCCCTGGGAGCACCTCAAGGGTCCCCTACCCAAGGCCACCCTGCGCAAGCACCACGACGAAGCCCTGGCCTAGAGCCGGCAGCGCAGACCCGCCAGCAGGATCCAACCGGCGATGTTCAGGCGGCTGTCGTACATCGGGATGTCGGTGGCATGGAGCACCACCAGCACCAGCGCCGCGGCCCACCAGGCCCGCTCAAACAGCGCGCCACTGGCCATGCCAAGCCTCACGCCGCGGATCAAGAGCCACAGCACCAGACCGACCAGACCCACGGCCACCGGCAGACCGTGACTGAGGGCCAGATCCAAGGCGATGTTGTGGGGATGGCCATGCCAATGGCCCGTCCGCAGGGGATAGATCACGCTGAAGGCCGCCGCCCCCCAGCCCAGCCAAGGACGCTCGCCCACCAGCCCCAGGGCCGTGCCCCACTGACTCAGACGCGTCAACGCCAGGGGCCGCTCCCCATGGGAATTGAAATCGTTCAGGCGTCCCCAGATCGACTGGGGAACGATCTCCCGCAGGGGGGCCTGAATCACCGCCGGCACCCCCGGCAGGGTGGCCAGAGCCACCGGCACCAGCGCCAACAGCAGCAGGGGCAACAACCAAATCCAGCGCCCCGGGCCCAGCACGATCGGCACCGCCAGGACCAGGGCACCCCAGCCGTTGCGGGAATCGGTAGCCAGCATCTCGGCCACCTGGGTGACCACCAGGGCAAAGCTGATGCCCCAGAGCCCAAAGGCCAGCGGGCCGGAGCGCCAGCGGCGGCAGTGCTGCAGAAAGGCCGCCAGCACCAAAGGCCAGCTCAAGGCCAGCCAGGCCGCCGTGATGTTGGCGTAATCAAACAGGCCCGAGAGCCGCCCAGGCGGATTGCCACCACCGCGGATCCACCAGACGATCGCCCCACCCAACAGTTCATAGGGGCCGCTCCAGCCGAGCACCATCTGGCCAAAGCCGGTCCCCAGAACCGGAACGGTGCCGGCCACCAGCCACAGGGCCACCCGTCGCCGGGCCTCCGGTGTGGCCAGATAGGGCTGATAGGCCCAGAACGCCCAGAAAAACGGAAGCCAATTACCCAGGCCCACCCAGGCCAGCCAGCCGCTGGAGGCGGTGAAGCAGCCCAGGAGCATCCACAGACCGATGCCAGCCAGCAGCCAATTGACCCGATCGTCCCGCCAGGCGGTCGGCTGACGACTCCCCAGGATCAAGGCCACAAACAGCAGCAACCCCGCCAGAAGCGCACTGGCCGGCAGCAGCAGCAGGGCGACCTGGAAGCAACGCCAACCCCAGAGGGTCGCCGCCGCCGGCCGCTCCCCATCCAGCAACACCAAACCGGCCTGCAGCGGCTTGCGCCAGAGCTGGGTCATTCGAACACCGCTGTACGGCCGCGGTAGACCATCACCTGTCGCTTCAGATGCAAGCGCACCGCCCGTGCCAAGGCCAGACGCTCGGTATCGCGGCCTTTGCGGATCAGATCCTCCACCTCATCGCGGTGGCTCACGTTGACGGTGGACTGGGCAATGATCGGGCCCGCATCGAGCTCATCGGTCACGTAGTGCCCGGTGGCCCCGATCAACTTCACCCCCCGCTCCCAGGCCCGGTGATAGGGCTGCGCCCCCATGAAGGCCGGCAGGAAGGAATGGTGGATGTTGATCACCCGGTGGAAGGCATCCGGCGGGTCAAAGGCCGCCAAAAAGGCTGGCGTCAGCACCTGCATGTACTTGGCCAGGATCACCAACTCAATGCCGTGCTCCTTCAGCAGCTCCAGGTGACGGGCCTCGGCCTCCTGGCGGTTGGCGTTGTTGATCGGCACATGGGCGAACTGGGCGCCGAACTCCTCGGCGATCGAACCCAGATCGGGATGGTTGGAGACCACCAGCGGCACCCGCATCGGCAACTCGCCGGTGCGCACACGCCAGAGCAGATCCAAGAAACAGTGGTCCTGCTTGCTGACGAAGATCGCCACAGGCGGGCGCTGATCCGAGAAGGTGACCCTCTGTTCACCCCCCAGGCGCTCCGCCAGGGAGGCCGCCGCCGGAGCAATCGCTTCCCGGGGCAACCCGAACCCCTCGAGCTGCCACTCGATGCGGCTCAGGAACAGACCAGCCCCTTGGTCGCTGTGGTGATCGGCGTGGACGATGTTGCCGCCGTTGCCCGCCACCCAACCGGAGAGCTCCCGCACAAGACCCGGCTGGTCCGGGCAAATCATCTGAAGGATGGCGGTGGCAGCCGTCATGGAATGGCGTCAAAGCCCGGGAGACCTGAATTCTGCCGTTCAAGCCGTTGCAGCTCGTTATGGAGAGCTCCCAGGCCAGTTGCCCTGGGTAAAGTCCCGCAATCAAGCTCAGCAACAATGGCTGCTCAACCGCTCTATTCCGGCCTGCGGCGACTGGCCCTGGCGGCCCTCGCTCTGGTGATCAGCTTTGGCCTGACCGCCTGCGGTGGCGCCAAAGCGAAGGCCCCCACCCTGAGTGCTGACGACATCACCGTGATCGAGCGCCAGGCCGAAGGCTTCCTGGCAGCGCGCGACCGCCTGCCTGAGCTCGCCACCCTGGTGAATGAGCGCAACTGGGTCTTCACCCGCAACCTGATCCACGGCCCCATGCAGGAAGTGGGCCGCGAGATGCTCTACATCAACCAGCGTCTGCTGCCCGGCGACCGCGCTGAGGCCACCAAGCTGGCCACCGATCTGAAGGCCGCCCTGGCCGACCTCGACGAAGCCGCCCGTCTGCAGGACGCCAACAACCTCAGCAAGTCCTACATCAAGGTCGCCAGCGGTTTCGGTCGTTACGCCCAGATCCTTCCTGAGCAGGTTCAGTCCGACCTCAAGCAGATCTGAATCCGCTGAACCCCCTGCCCACCAGCCGGCCCTCCTCGATCTGCGTGATCGGAGCCGGCGTGGTGGGCTTTTCTGTGGCCTGGCACCTGCAGCGGAGCGGGCATCAGGTCACGCTGTTTGACCCCCAGCTGGGGCAAGCCCAAGGCGCAGACGCCGGCAGCAGCGCGGCCCTGGGGCTGTTGATGGCTCGCGTCTTTCGCCGCAGCAGCGGCCGGGGCTGGAGGCTGCGGCAGCAGTCCCACGCCCTCTGGCGGCAGTGGCGGGAGGAGCTCCAGCAGCGGGGCCATGTCCTGCCCTTTCGCCCCGGCCTCCTGCAGCTCGCCACCACGGCGGCCGAGCAAGAGGCGCAGGCCCAACTGGCGGAGCAGCGGCAGGACCTGCGCCTGCTGGATCCCGCAGAACTCGTGGCCCTCAGGCCGCTCATCCCCCAACCGTCCCTCGGGGGGCTTCTCTCCCCGGAGGATGGCCAACTCGATCCCATCCCAGCCATGCGGGCGCTGCAGGAGGACGGGGCACGGCTTGGGGTCCAGCTCAACGCGACGGCGGTCCGCGGGCTGGAGCGCAGCGGAAGCGGCCAATGGCGCGTCGTCGGCGGACAGGGGTCCTACGACTGGGTCGTCCTCAGTGCCGGCCTGAGCAGTTCAGCGCTGCTGGAGCCCCTGGGCCACGAGCGCCCCCAACACCCGGTGCTCGGCCAGGCCCTTGAGCTGCAACTCACAGACGGTGATCAGGCCCCCCTCAACTGGCCGGGGAGCCTGAGCTGGAGCGGCATCAACTTGGTGCCGCGGCCCCAGGGACGCCTTTGGCTCGGCGCCACGGTGGAAATCGATCAACGGCAGGGACAGCCCGAGCAGCTGCTTGCCCTGCGCGAGCTCGACGGCCAGGCTCCAGCCTGGCTGCAACGGGCCACGGTGTTGCGTCAGTGGCAGGGGCTGAGGGCCCGTCCCCTGGGCCGGCCCGCACCGCTGCTGGAGCAGCTCGAACCGGGATTACTGCTGGCTAGCGGCCACTACCGCAATGGCGTCCTGTTGGCTCCGGCCACGGCCGCCTGGGTGGCTGAGCAGATCGAACAAGGCTGACCACTGGAGGGGGCTTCTTTAGCCTTGGGGCTCTTGTCGACATCTGCCGACGATGCTTCGCACCCGCACCCTGGTACCCCTGAGCCTCCTGGCCGTCCTGGCCCTGACGGCCTGCGGCGGATCTGGCTCTGGCGGCGGTGCATCCAGCGCCCGCCTGCAGGGTGCCGGAGCCACCTTCCCCGCTCCGATTTACCTGCGCTGGTTCCAGGACCTGGCCGCCAAGGGCGAGGTGAAGGTCAACTACCAGTCGGTGGGTTCAGGCGCTGGCATCCGCCAGTTCGAGGCCGCCACCGTTGACTTCGCCGCCAGCGACAAACCCCTCAGCGACGAGGACGCCGCTGGGATCAAGCGCGGTGCCGTGCAGGTCCCCATGACCGCCGGTGCGATTGCCGTGGCCTACAACAACCCCGGCTGCGAACTGAAGCTGACCCAACAGCAGCTGGTGGGGATCTTCGAAGGCAAGATCACCAACTACAGCGACCTGGGTTGCTCTGATCAGGCCATCAAGGTGGTCTACCGCTCCGACGGCTCCGGCACGACCTACAACTTCACCAAGTCCCTCTCGGCCTTCAGCCCCGCCTGGGCCTCGGGACCGGGCTCCGGAAAATCAATCAAGTGGCCCATCGGTCTTGGCGCCAAGGGCAACGAGGGCATGGCCGCCAGCCTGCAGCAGATCAAGGGCGCCCTGGGCTACGTCGAGAGCTCCTATGTGCGCGGTGATCTACAGGCGGCTGCCCTGCAGAACGCGGGCGGCAGCTATGCCAAGCCCACCACCAAAGCAGCAGCTGAGGCCCTGGGCAGTATCGATCTGGGCCCCAACCTGACCGGAAGCAACCCCAATCCCAAGGCGGGCTACCCGATCGTCAGCTTCACCTGGATCCTGCTCTACAAGAGCGGTAACGGCGACAAGCTCAAGAGCCTGCAGCAGGCCTTCAACTACACCCTCAGCGATGCAGCTCAGGCCAATGCCCCGGCCCTGGGCTACGTGAGCCTGCCGGCCAACGTGCTCCAAAAAGCACGGGCCGCCGTCGCCAGCATCGGCGAATAAGACCCGAAGCGTCTAATCCCCAAAGCCCCTCTCCGCTTGGAGAGGGGCTTTTTTGCTGAAGGGCTTCAAGACACAAAAAACCCCCGGCCGAAGCCGGGGGTCATGGCTCACGGGCGTGAGCGCTGAATCACTTGGACTCGGTGAACTCGGCGTCGATCACGTCATCGCCGGCGGCACCAGCATCAGCACCAGGTGCACCAGCGGCAGCGCCTTCCGCACCAGCGGCCTGCTGGTAGACGGCGGCACCGGCGGCGTAG
The DNA here is from genome assembly GCF_017855895.1 of Vulcanococcus sp. CPBay_Sum15L08_68. Taxonomy (NCBI): domain Bacteria; kingdom Bacillati; phylum Cyanobacteriota; class Cyanophyceae; order Synechococcales; family Synechococcaceae; genus Vulcanococcus; species Vulcanococcus sp. CPBay_Sum15L08_68. Next base: position 6,732 of record NZ_JAFMFX010000045.1, read on the forward strand.
AGCGCCTGCTGCAGGGTTTCGAGCTCGGACTTCATCGTGTCGAAGTCGTCCTTCTCGATGGCTTCCTTGAGCTTGGCGGAGGAGGACTCGACCTTGGCCTTGTCCTCGGCACCCACCTTGTCGCCCAGTTCGCCCAGCTGCTTCTCGGCTTGATACACCAGGGTTTCGGCCTGGTTCTTCACGTCGATCCGCTCGCGCTTCTCCTTGTCGGCGCTGGCGTTGGCCTCGGCGTCCTTGACCATCTTCTCCACCTCGTTGTCGCTGAGGGTGGAGGCGCCGGTGATGGAGATGCTCTGCTCCTTACCGCTGCCCTTGTCCTTGGCGGTGACGCTCAGGATGCCGTTGGCGTCGATGTCGAAGGTGACTTCGATCTGGGGCACGCCACGGGGGGCAGGGGGGATGCCATCGAGGCGGAAGGTTCCAAGCGACTTGTTGTCGCTGGCCATCTCGCGCTCGCCCTGGAGCACGTGGATCTCGACGTTGGTCTGACCGTCCACAGCGGTGGAGTAGGTCTCCGACTTCTTGGTCGGGATGGTGGTGTTCCGGGGAATCATCTTGGTCATCACACCGCCCAGGGTTTCCACACCCAGGGACAGGGGAGTGACGTCCAGCAGAAGGATGTCCTTGACCTCACCGGCGAGCACACCGCCCTGAATGGCGGCACCCACGGCCACCACCTCATCGGGGTTCACGGTTTGGTTGGGGGACTTCCCGGTGACGCGCTTCACCAGCTCGAGGACCGCGGGGATGCGGGTGGAACCGCCCACCATCACCACCTCATCCAGCTCGGAGGAGGCGAGCTTGGCGTCCTTCAGGGCCTGCTCGACGGGCACGCGGCAACGGTCGATCAGCTTGGAGGCCAGCTCTTCGAACTTGGCCCGGGTGAGGGTCAGGTCGAGGTGCTTGGGGCCCTCGGGGGTTGCCGTGATGAACGGCAGGTTGATCTCGCTTTGGGTCGCGCTGGAGAGCTCGATCTTGGCTTTCTCAGCGGCCTCGGTCAGGCGCTGCAGGGCCTGCTTGTCACTGCGCAGATCGATGCCTTCGTTGGACTTGAAGGTGTCGGCCAGGTGATCAACGATCACCTTGTCGAAGTCATCACCGCCCAGGTGGGTGTCGCCCGAGGTGGAGAGCACCTCAAAGACACCGTCGCCCACCTCGAGAACGGACACGTCGAAGGTGCCGCCGCCCAGGTCGAAGACCAGGATTTTCTCGTTGCTCTTCTTGTCCAGGCCGTAGGCCAGGGCAGCCGCGGTGGGCTCGTTGATGATGCGCAGCACCTCAAGGCCGGCGATCTTGCCGGCGTCCTTGGTGGCCTGGCGCTGGGAGTCGTTGAAATAGGCGGGAACGGTGATGACCGCTTGGGTCACGGTCTCGCCGAGGTACTTACCGGCGTCTTCGGCCAGCTTGCGCAGGACCTGAGCGCTGACTTCCTCAGGAGCAAATTGCTTGTTGAGGACGGGGCACTTGACCTTGACGTTGGAGCCGGCCTTCTCGACGCCGTAGCTCACTTCCTTGGACTCTTCGTTCACCTCGTCCACCCGGCGTCCGATGAAACGCTTGACGGAATAGAAGGTGTTTTCCGGGTTCATCACCGCCTGGCGCTTGGCGATTTGACCCACCAGCTGATCCTGGTTTTTGGTGTATGCCACCACGGAGGGCGTGGTGCGGAAGCCCTCGGCATTGGCAATCACGGTGGGCTTGCCGCCCTCCATGACTGACACGCAACTGTTGGTGGTGCCAAGGTCGATACCGACAACCTTGCCCATGGGTGACCTCTGAACTGCAGACATCCTCTGCAGCGGCACCCGGGTGGGGCTAGGTGTGGTTGCCGAACAGTGCCCGAACCACCGTGAACGCCGAGGCCCGAATCCAAGGCAGCACCGCGCTTGTGGGGGTACTGGGCGATCCGGTGCGCCACTCCCTTTCGCCGGTGATGCACAACGCGGCACTCGAGGCCATGGGCCTGGACTGGGCCTACCTGGCCCTACCCGCGCCAACGGCTGAGCTGGGCACCGTTATCCAGGCCCTCGAAGCGATGGGCTGCCGCGGCCTCAACGTCACCATTCCCCACAAGCAAGCGGTCGCGGCGCTCTGCAGCGAACTCAGTCCACTGGCGGAGCGGCTGGGGGCCGTGAACACCCTGGTGCCACGCCAGGGGGGCGGCTGGCTTGGCACCAACACCGATGTGGAAGGCTTCTGCGCGCCGCTGCGGGAGGTCAGCTGGAGCAGCAAGCGGGCGCTGGTGCTCGGCTGCGGCGGCAGTGCCCGCGCCGTCGTCGCCGGCCTGGTGGAGCTGGGCTTTGCCGAGATCGTTCTGGCCGGGCGACGGCCGGAAGCCCTCGAGGCCTTCCAGGCGGACTGCCGGAGCTGGGCGCCCCAACTCAGCACCCTCAGCTGGGACAGCGGAATCGCCGCAACCCTCGCCCAGGCGGATCTGCTGGTGAACACCACGCCCGTGGGCATGGCCTCGGCCACGGACCCCGCCGCCGCCCAGGCCTGCCCCCTCAGTGACAGCGAACTCGCGGCGCTTTCAGCCGAAGCCTGGGTCTACGACTTGATCTACACACCTCGGCCGACCGCGCTGCTGCAGCGGGCAACGGCCAAAGGCTGCCGCAGCCTGGATGGCCTGCGCATGCTGGTGGAGCAGGGGGCCGCCTCCCTGCGCCTCTGGAGCGGCAGGAGCGAGGTGCCCGTCGAGGTCATGCACCAGGCCGCCCTGCGCCAGCTCTAACGTCACACCCAAGGCGACGGAGTGCGATGACGATCCCCAGTTGGCAGCGGCTTCTGGCCTTGCTGACCTATCTCCTGCCCTGGAGCGATGGTCTGCCCTTCGGGCGCTCCCTGACGAGCCTGTTTCCAGTTCTGCAGTGGTTGAGCCTGCCGGCCCTGCCGCTGGTGCTGATCGAGCAGGCCATTCCCTTCGGCGGGTTCATCCTGTTTTTGGTGCTCTTTCTGGGCGTGGTGCGCAACCAGCGGGTCCCCTACTTCATCCGCTTCAACGCCCTGCAGGCCATCCTGCTGGACATCATCCTGATCGTGCTGTCCCTGGCGTTCAACCTGCTGCTCGCCCCCCTGGGCGGGAACTTTGCGGTGCGGACCCTGGCCAACACCGTCTTCCTGGGGATGCTCGTGCTGGTGCTGTTCGGGATCATCCAGTGCCTGCGCGGCAAGGAAGCCGACATCCCCAGCCTGTCTGAAGCGGTTCGCATGCAGCTGTAGGGTGGACGATCCGCCGCTGATGAACCGGGCTCACCCCCACCCCATCAGCCACCGTCCCTTTCGGCGTCCACGTCGGATCGCGTAAGCCATGTCGCAGCCCTACTACGAAACGATGTACATCCTTCGTCCGGACATCCCGGAGGAAGAGGTGGAAACCCATATCACCAAGTACCGCGATCTCGTCACCGAAGCCGGTGCTGAGGTTCTGGATTGCCAGATGCGCGGCAAGCGCCGCCTGGCCTACACCATTGCCAAGCACAAGGAAGGCATCTACGTGCAGCTGGCCCACAACGGCGACGGCCAACAGGTGGCAGCTCTCGAGAAGGCCATGCGCCTGAGCGAAGACGTGATCCGCTACCTGACCGTCAAGCAGGACGGCCCCCTGCCCGCTCCCCGCAGCGGCCCTGCACCCCAGGCCACCAGCGACGAAGCCGCTCTGCAGACCGCAGACGCCTGATCTCGAAAGGCATCTCGCCCCTTGTTCCCTCCTGGAGCCTTGGTTAGGTTCCAGGAGGTTTTTTATTGACCAGCCGTTGGAGCACCAAGACCTGCAGGCGGCCTTGGCCAAAAGCCAACAGGAGCTGGAGCGCGCACAGGAGCAGATCGCCGAACTGGAGGCCCTGCTGGCGGAGTTGCCCGGCATTTTTGAGCGGAAGTTCAGCCAGCGGCTCGAGCCAATCCTTGAGCGCCAGCGGCTCTTGAGCGCCGACAACGAACGGCTCCAGCAGGGCTCCCAGCGGGAGGAGCCCCTGGTTCTTCCACTGCAGCCGGCGCAGCCGCGGATGGGATCCCGGGTGCGGGCGCTCTGGCCCCAGAACCAGGACCCGTCAGTGGCGGCCTGAAGCAGGCCCTAGCGCTGGCTGTTCGCCCAGAGACGGGTCGGCAGACCCCAGACGTAGATGAAGCCCTCGGCGGCGCGGTGATCGAACTGATCCCCGGCGTCGTAGGTGGCCATGTCAGGCACGTAGAGGCTGTTGGCGCTGCTGCGGCCGACGACGGTGGCGTTGCCCTTGTGCAGCTTCACCTTGACCGTGCCGTTGACGGTGCGCTGGGTGCGATCGATGAAGCCATCCAGCGCATCCTTCAACGGGCCGTACCAAAGGCCTTGGTAGACCACATCGGCCCACTGCTGCTCCAGCTGACGCTTGCTGCGCAGCACGTCCGCCGCCAGGGTCAGGCTCTCCAGTTCCTGGTGGGCCTTGATCAGCAGCAGCAAACCGGGGGTTTCGTAAATCTCACGGCTCTTGATCCCCACCACGCGGTTCTCGATCATGTCGAGACGGCCATAGCCGTGGCTGCCGGCCAGGGCATTGGCGCGGCGGATCAGGCTGACGGGATCCAGGCGCTCGCCATCGATGCTGACGGGATTGCCGTTCTCGAAGCCGATCTCCACCACCTGGGCCTGCTCCGGGGCCGCCTCCACGCTGACGGTGAGGGCATAGATCTCCTCAGGGGGTTCCACGTTGGGATCCTCCAGAGGTCCGGCCTCAATCGAGCGACCCAGCAGGTTGAGGTCGATCGAATAGGGCGACTTCTTGCTCACCGGGGAAGGGATCCCGCAACGCTCGCCGTAGGCGATCGTCTCCTCACGGCTCATGCCCCATTCCCGCGCCGGGGTCAGGACCTTCAAATCCGGCGCCAGAGCGCCGATCGCCACGTCGAAGCGCACCTGGTCGTTGCCCTTGCCCGTGCAGCCATGGGCCACGGCATCCGCACCGACTTCGCGGGCAATCTCCACCAGGCGGCGGGCGATCAGAGGACGCGCCAGGGCCGTGGAGAGGGGATAGCGACCTTCGTAGAGGGCGTTGGCCCGGATCGCCGGGAAGGCGAAATCACGGATGAACGGCTCGATCAGGTCACCCACGATCGACTGGCTAGCACCGGAGTCCAGAGCCTTCTGACGGATGGGCTCAAGCTCATCCCCCTGTCCCAGATCCGCAGCGAAGGTAATGACCTCCTCCACGCCCCACTCGTTCTTGAGATAGGGAATACAGACGCTGGTATCCACACCACCGGAATACGCCAGCACAGCCTTCTTGGCCCGGCCCATCAACGCTCTCCATGCGCGCAATCGATCGATTCTCCACTGTCGCGGTGGCGGATCATCTGGAAGGCCAGCCAACCGGCCATGCCCAAAGGCGGAACCAGCACCAGGGCCAAGGCCAGAACCGCTGCCAGCTCAGGCCGCGCGAGGGCCCAGGACTGCTCCAGCAGGGGCGTGCTCCAACGCTTCCCGGCCCAGACCAAGCCCGCACTGATGGCCAGGGCTGCACCCCAAGCCGGCCACAGCCGCCATGTCATAAGAGCCTTGGGGAGAGTCTCAGATAGGATGGCGGATTGGCGCCAGCTGGGTAGCTACGAACCCGGCAAACCTGTACACCGACGTCCGACGGGCCTCACGCGATGAGCAGCAACCTCAGCACCAGCCTCTCCCAGCTGGATGGCATTAACCCCTCGCTGACCCGTTACGGCCGCAGCGAGCCCGCCCCGGTGCTGCCCCTGCGGGAAGAGCCCGACCTGTTGAGCTGGCTCGAGACCAGCGGCCGCCTGGTGGTCGATGAGGAAGCCGCCACCAGCGACGTCAGCACCGTGGAAGAAGAAGAACTCTCCGCACTGATGGGCGAGAAAGAGGACTACAAGGCCGACGACGAGCAAAACGAGGAAAACTGGGAGGACTGATTCCCCCCACCTCTGTGGTCTCCACCAGCAGGCTCATCGCCTCGATGCCCAGCAACAGCCGCCAACTGGCGCTGCTGCTGGGCTTATTGCTGCTTGGGGTCTCTGCCGGCTGCGACTGGTTCACGCGGACGCCGCAGCTCACCGTGCCCCTGCTCGTGGCCGCAGCGATCAGCGCGGTGGTCTGCGCCTGGGGTGTGCCGCGCCTGCGGAACCTCAAGCTGGGCCAGGTCATCCGCCAGGAGGGGCCGCAGAGCCACCTCAGCAAAGCGGGCACCCCGACCATGGGTGGACTGCTGGTGGTGCCTGTCGGCGTCCTGATCGGTGGGCTGATTGCCCCCAGCGACCTGCGCCTACCCGGAGTCGCGGCCATCACCCTGGCCTACATGGCCATCGGCGGATTCGATGACTGGCGCAGCTTGACCAAGCGCCACAACACCGGCCTCTCCCCCAGCGGCAAGCTGCTGCTGCAGGCCCTCAGCGCCGGCGGCTTCCTCGCTTGGGCCGCTTGGCATGAACTGATCACAGACAGCATCGCCCTGCCCCTGGGCTGGATCCTGCCGCTGGGCCTCTTGATCTGGCCCCTGGGACTGTTTGTCTTTCTGGCGGAGAGCAACGCCACCAACCTCACCGATGGCCTCGATGGCCTGGCGGCCGGATGCGGAGCCATCGTCTTCAGCGGCATGGGGGTCCAGCTGATGCTGAGGGGAAACCAGGGGGACCCCGCCCTGGCCGCCTTCTCCGCCGCCATGGCCGGCTGCTGGCTGGGCTTTCTGCTGTTCAATCGACACCCGGCACGGGTGTTCATGGGAGACACCGGCTCCCTGGCGATGGGCGCCGCCCTCGCGGCCGTCGCGCTGCTGAGCGACAGCCTTTGGGCCCTGCTCTTGATGGGGGGAATCTTCCTGGCGGAGTCCCTCTCGGTGATCGTTCAGGTCTGGGTCTTCAAAGCCACCAAGGGCCCCGATGGAGTCGGCAGGCGGGTCTTCCGCATGGCGCCCTTGCATCACCACTTCGAACTGGGCGGAGCAGCCGAACAGCAGGTTGTCGTTGGGTTCTGGCTGATCAGTGCGGCCCTGGCCGCCCTGGGGTTACTGCTGCTGGCCTGAGCCCGCTCGGTAGTAACGGCAGTAGCCAAGAACCGTGGAATAGGCGTTGTAGCGGCCAGGCTTCAGGCGCAATTGCTGCATCGCCTCGGCATCTGTCAGCTGCATCGAGGCCCAGCGGGCACAGACCTGGCGGTGGTCCACCCAGAACCAGGCCACCACGGCAGCAAGGGTCCCCAAGAGCAACAGCACGAGCCAAGGCCAGCGCTGACTCATGCGGCCACGTCCCAATCGCGAGGCTGCTCCAGATCGGAGCGCTGCGGATCCAGGGTTCGAGGCGAGAAGCCCACGACCTGGGAATAGCCCGGCTGACGCAGTCGCTCCCGCTTGGCTGCCCGCTGGACGGCCGCGGAGTAATAGGAGTAGCCCATGAAAGCCGCCGAAGCAGCGACCATCACGGCAGGGAGATGGATCAGGATCTCCATCAACTCAAACCGCTTGCCAACGCTTTGGAGTGGGCATTGCTTTGCTTTGCCGCCAAACCAAGAAGTTCGGTCTTAATCGTTACGCAAGCCAGGCAGGTTGTCCAGGGCGATCAGAACTATTGGGCCTGCAGCGCAGGCATTGCTTCATCCGCCTCTGTGTTGTTCACAGGGGGCGGACCATCCCCGAGCCAGGTACACATCACCACCCCAAGGGCCAGCAACAGGATCAACACGATCAAACGCACAGCGCGGCCCGTTGAAGTCATGGCCAAACGGTTGTTTTGATCACCCAACCCTGTCAGCGGGAGCCCACAGAGAGCGCAGAGCGTTACAAGAGCAACAGTTCAAAGCCTTGAGGCAGCGCATCATTCACCCACGACCTTCGGGTCGGGCAAGGGAGATTCTCAAGGGGGTGTGGCAACCCCCTTTTTTATTGGCCAGGCGCAAGCTGCCGAGGACGCCTACGGTCAAGTCAGCACTCCTGAGCCATGGCCTACTTCAC
>NZ_JAFMFX010000105.1:0-3232 GCF_017855895.1 Vulcanococcus sp. CPBay_Sum15L08_68
GACGACGCTGCGCGCTGTCCTCTGGACGAGCCTCCTGTTTCGCGCCATCCAGGCCGGAAGGGCGCTGTCCATTCAATGGCTGCTGCAGTGAAGTCAAAAAAATCCCCCTGCCCACCGGAAAGTGTCAGGGGTGAGCTATTCCGTCCCCCCGTTTCGGGGTTGAGCGAATCATCGGATTGATCGTCACAATCGCGATAGCCCCATTTGGGGGTAATTACACAGCAGCAGCCGTAGTGGTCTTGCGTTGTTGGACGGCGTAAACGGCAGCTCCTGCGGCTGCAACGGCCAAGCCACCGCTGACCGCAAAGAAGACCAGGGTCTGAAGAAGCAGCAAGAGGGCGCCCAGACCTGAGAAGGTCGCAATCCGAATCTTGGACTTGATCAAAAGCGTCAGCAACAGAATCACCGTGGCCTTCAGGCTGAGGATCTTGGCTCCAGCAATGGGGCAAAAGGGGTTGAGCAACATGACGGACCGAGCACTCCACCCATGCTGGTGCCGCCATCGCAGGAGCGCGAGGACAGCAGCAAGCAACACCCTCTGCCCGCGGCACTCCCTGATAGCGTCCAGCTCACACGGATGGGCGGCAATGCTGACTGGACTCTTTGGCGTATTACTCGCGGCCCTCTCCTTCGTTCAAGTGCCTCAGTGGGACAACGACTGGACAAAATGCTCTGTGTCCGTCCCCGACACCGCATGCCACTGGTATGTCGTCAATCCGGACAACACCTTCGGGAAAGGGTTCAGCTGGATCACCGCTCCCAAATTGGATGTTGCGGCGCTGCAAGATGTCGCAGCACAACATGAATTCACCGTTCAGAACGGTTACCAGACGACGGTTGAACTGATGGATGCCACCTCTTCAGTGAAGTACGGAGACGACTACTAAGCCTCAAGACCATCCTCGGGCCGGAGGCAGGAGGATGGAATCACTTTTTAAGGTGCGGCTTATACCCCCTTCGTCGAGCGATAGTTGACACCGCGGTGCATCAGATTCGCTTCTTGAGCTGTACATTGAAAGAGGGCATGGTGCCTGTCAACACACCAGTTTTCATGGCCATATCCCCAAGGCAAGCCGAGTTCAGATGACGCCTCATGCTGGACACTGTTCAGCTGCGCAAGAGAAATCGCGACGATAATCTGATCATCTAAAGGATCAACGTTGTAATCGAGCACAGTTCCCCCCAGTGCAATGGATGAAGAGGGGCCTCTGCAGAGGATGATCCCCGAGGGGAACCTTGGAAGCAAAGGATTCTCCCTATGCCTTGAGGTGGCACACCTCAGTTATGGCCTGCAAGGAGGAAAAGGGCTATGAGCATTTGAACGGATGCGGAACACCACCAAACAATGCACGGCTCCAGAGGAGCCTTTGCTCAAGGCTCTAGAGATCGCTGCCCATCGAACTGATGGCCTCTAAAGGACCATGAAAAGCTGGCCCTGAATTGAGCGCAGGCAGGAGCTCAGGATCCAAAACAAGCCGCTGATAACGCTTGGCCTGCGCGGACCAAAGGTCATCATGGCTGCTGTCCAATACAAGTGACCGATCTCCGGCAACAGGAAGCAGAATGAACTGATCAAACACGTGAAGAACTCAATAGCAAAAAGACTTTTTGACGACAATCGGCACGCAAGAGGTAACGAGAAAACGAATGGTGCCTTGGAAAACAGCGGAGATATCAGAAGGAACGCTCATCCACTTCTTGATCAGCCAAGAACAGGCCCGAGAAGTTCTAAGCCGTAGTCAGCGGGAAACTGCTCGCAACAATGAAGCCGAAAAAATCCTGTCCTTGGTCCAGACAAACCCCAAAGCGGAGAAAAGACGCTTGAACACTGCCGTCACGCGCCCGCAATGGGGATTGGAATGAACGGGCCGTGGTCGCTGTGGGCGACAACAAACCGATATCTGAGCCTTACTCCGTGTATTTCAGTCGATGTGAGCGGCGACCATGCAGTGAAGGGCCGACGCAGCACGCCTGTGATGTCAGAGGTCAACCTAACACCGCACCGACAACAACCTGACTCTGCACAAGGGGCATCAGCATGGATGTCAGCGGCCAAGTCAGATCGAAGGACAACGGAAATTCTTCTAAAGCTTTTGGAACCCAGCACCAGAACGGCCTATCAAGAGTGTGGTTTCTGTTGCCTCAGGCAATGCTCGGTTTTGATGTGACCGCCCAAACTCCCCACGGTGAGAAGCGGGTGCACCTGGTCGCCATCAACGAATCCGTGGCCCTGAGCCTGGCCAAACGGGCCTTTGGCGACCATCCCCTGAGCATTCGCACCTGCACCGGGCCAACCCGCCGGCAGCGGGATTCAATCCCCATCGAGGACTGAGTCGCCAACTGACGCCTTGCCAGAAAAAAGCGCCCCCGAAGGGGCGCATCCAGCACTTGCGGCAACGATCAGAAAATCGGCACCACAACCCGGCTTAAACCGGCCAACTGAGCCTGTTCAAGACGCTTGGCCTTGAGGATCTGGGCGCGGATAAGGGCGAGAGTGTTCATGGCATGAGCCTCGAGATGACAGCCCCGTTCCCTGCTGTCAAATCATGCATCCCCAAAGGGGACGAACGTCTTCAAACTGTAGCGACTGCTACCGCTCAAAAGTGTGCCCTGGTGTACTCGGTCCTGCATTAAGGATTGCAGATGCTCAATGGCGCGCGGCTCATTGCGCGCTGTTCTGAATGTTCAGAAGTGCCTTGCCATCTGAACTGACGGAGACCTCGGTGATCACTGCAGGAGACCGTCCTTCCATCTCCCAGCCAGGAGGTCCGCCGGAAAACCGAAAGACGAAACCCAGGGCATCGGCTCGCATCAAACAACGCTGACGCGCAAGCGTTGTCGAAAACATGCAGGCCGCCGGCACGTACTGACCCAACCCACCGTTGAGTGCCACTGCTTTTGTCCGCGCCAGATTCATTGCACGCTGAAACGCTGGCCCCTCCTTCTGCAAGCGCTCGATCTGATCAAAGGTCTGCTGAACGCCCTGTGCACTGGCCTGGATGGGCATCCAGGGCACAACAGACAGGAGCAACAAGGCTTTCAAGAGAAAGCGTTTCATCTCTTTCCCTGCCAGAACAGAACGAAGAATGAGCGAACTCTGGTGCAAGCCAGACCTGGAAGCAAGCACAGAAAAAAGCGCCCCCGAGAGGGCGCTCAGATCACAAGAGAATCACCCCCGGATCACCAGAGACCGCGCACGGGCTGCTTGACCGGCTCGGGAGCTTCGGCGGTG
>NZ_JAFMFX010000046.1:0-14585 GCF_017855895.1 Vulcanococcus sp. CPBay_Sum15L08_68
GCCGTCACTGAGGGCAAAGACCGAGACCTCGGGGCCGTGGGTGCGCTCCTCCAGCACCAGGGAGGCTTCGCCTCCAAACCGTCCAGCAAAGATCTCTTCAATGGCGGCGCGGGCTTCGTCCACGCTCTCGGCCACGGTCACCCCCTTGCCGGCGGCCAGTCCGTCAGCCTTCACCACCAGGGGCTTGCCCTGGGCGTCGAGGGCACGGAGGGCTTCCTCTCGGCTGTTGGCTTTCCAGTAGCCCGCCGTGGGGATGCCGGCCTCCACCATCAGCGCCTTGGCCCACTGTTTACTGGCCTCCAGCTGGGCGCCGTCCGCTCCAGGGCCGAAGACGGCAAAGCCAGCCTGGCGCAGGCGATCGCCGAGGCCCGCGGCCAGGGGGGCTTCGGGACCCACCACGACCAGGTCAATCCTTTCGTCTTGGCAGGTCTTCAGCAGGGCGTCCTGATCGCCCTCGCTGATGGCCAGCTGGATGCAGCCCTCGAGTTCAGCGGTGCCGCCGTTGCCTGGGGCCACCCAGACCTGCTTGACGCCAGCGCTGCGGGCCAGGGCCCAGGCCAGGGCGTTCTCCCGTCCGCCTCCTCCGACGACCAGCACGTGTTGCGGGGCAGCGGGCGCGGTCATGGAGGGCAGGAGGCGGGTGGTTCGTTCGGTGATCACAGCGGTGAGCTCCCCTAGGTTGTCCCCCAGAAGACCGCTGCCGGTGCCTTTCCTTCTTTACTCGCCGGTGGGGGCGCGCCGGCGGCAGCCGTGGGCTTGGGGCTTGGCGCTGCTTCCCTTGGTGCTGGCTGCGGCCCTGCCCGCCGAGGCCAAGTTGCCCTTCATTGGCGATCTGTTTCGCGGTCAGCCGAAGCCCAAGGTCCAGGGACCCTCGGCCCCAGAACTCGAAGGGAGCACCCCGGAAGCGGAGTTTCAGGAGCTACTGAAAACCGGGGACCTACGGGCCCTCAACCTGGCCTGCCAGGAGGCCGCCAGCTTTGACTTTGTGACCCGTTTGCAGCTGCTCCAGCAGCGGTTGTTGACCGTGGCCCCACCGCCCCAGCCCTTCCCGGTGGTGTTGGTGAATGCCAATGCTCTGCTCAGCTGCCGGGCCCCCGATGCGGCCCTGGAGGTGCTGAACCGTTTTGGTCCGGCTCCCGGTCTCGAGCGCGAGCAGTGGTTGGTGCAGCGCTGGCGCGCCGCCATGGCTGGTCTGCATCACGACTTGGCGGCGCGCCTGTTGGAGCAGTTGACCGCGGCTGATCCCGAGCGCCTGGAGACCCTGGCCCTTCCTGTCCGGGTGAATGAGGACGGCACCGTGCTGACGCGGCCTGCCCTGGATCTCTACGTCGAACACCTGATCGTTCTGGAGCGCCACCAGGAGGCGGCGGCGCTGCTCTTGGCCGGACGACGACCGGGGCAGGTGGCGGCGGAGCGCTTGAGCCAAGCGGTCGCTCTGCTTGCGCAACTGCCCTTGGCCGAACGCGATCAGCTGATGGAGCGCGCCCTGGATCAGGCGGCGGCGGCCCAGGCCTGGGGCCTGGCCATCGCCTTGCTGGAGCAGCAGCGCGTCTTGATCGAATCCGAGTCCGGCGCCGTGGCGGAGCGCTCCCGCGCCCGCCTGAGCCGTCTGAGCCAGCGCCTGGATGATGCCTACAGCGAGTGGGCGATCACCCGGCAAGATTCAGGACAAAGCGCCAGGGCCGACGCATTGCAGCAGCAGTTGCGTTCCCCCCGCGACCCCGGAGGCCACGCCGCACCGCAACCATGACCGCTTACACCCTCGGATCTCTCCTCTACGAAGGCAAGGCCAAGCGCGTCTTCCAGACCGATCAAACCGATTTGGTGGCGGTTGAGTACAAGGACGACGCCACCGCCTTCAACGCCCTCAAAAAGGCCCAGCTGGCGGGCAAGGGGTTGATGAACTGCCAGATCTCGGCGCGGCTGTTCGAGTTGCTCGAGCGGGAGGGGATCGCCACCCACTACCTCTCCCTGCAGGAACCCAACTGGATGTTGGTGAAGCCGGTTCAGATCGTTCCGGTGGAAGTGGTGGTGCGCAACATCGCCTTTGGCTCGCTGTGCAAACAGATGCCGATCGAGCCCGGCACCCCCTTGGATCCGCCGCTGCTGGATCTCTATTACAAGGACGACGCCTACGGCGATCCCCTGCTGACCGATGCGCGACTGGAGCGTCTGGGGGTGCTGACGGCACCCCAGCGCCAGGAATTGGAGCGTCTGGCCATGGCCGTCAACGCGGTGCTGCGTCGCTTTTTTGCCGAGATCGCCCTGGAGCTGGTGGACTTCAAGATCGAACTGGGTTTCACCACCGACGGCCAGCTGGTGGTGGCCGATGAAATCAGTCCCGATACCTGCCGTCTCTGGGACAGGAACGTCAGCGGCGATGCCCAGGAGCGGATCTTGGACAAAGATCGCTTCCGCCAGGATCTCGGCGGTGTGGTCGAGGCCTACGGGGAGGTTCTCAAACGGGTCCAAGCCGCCTGTCCAGAACCCCGCTGAGCCAAGTAGGTTCGGCGGCATTTGCGGTTCGCCGCTCCAGTCCCCGTTCCATGGCTGCAACCCGCAACGGCAAGAACCACGCATGGAGCCTGGGGCTGGCACTGACGTTGCCCCTGGTCGCTGGGGTTGGCCCGGTCTGGGCCCAGGACAAGAGTCCGGAACCAGAGGACCCTGCACCGGTAGACCAGCCTGCGTCTGAGACCCCCAGTTCCAGACCATCACTTGCCCCCAGCGCCAGTGATTCCTTGGCGCCAGCGGCTCCCGCTGAGCCCCAGGTGCTGATCAGTGAGGTGGTGGTCCAGGGGGCTGAGGGGCATCCGGAGCAGGAGCGGATGGAGATCGCGGTGTACGACGCGATGGCCACCCGCCCCGGCAGTCGTGTCACCCGCGCTCAATTGCAGACGGATCTGTCCGCGATCTACGCCAGCGGTTGGTTCTCCGACGTCCGCATTCAGCCCGTCGATAGCCCCCTGGGCGTCCGGCTCGTGGTCACGGTCGTGCCGAACCCGGTGCTCACCAAGGTGGACCTTGAGGGCGTTAGCGAGACCACCAAGCTTCCGGACAACCTCATCCCTGACATCTTTGCCGCGGACTACGGCAAGACCCTGAATCTCAACGCCCTGCAGGCCCGCATCGCTGAGCTGCAGAAGTGGTACGCCGATCAGGGCTATTCCCTCGCTCGGGTCACCGGTCCAACCCGCGTCAGCCCCGCGGGTGTGGTGCAGCTGCTGGTGCGTGAGGGCACCGTGGCGGGCGTCGAAGTGCAGTTCCTCAATAAGGAGGGAGATAGCACCAACGACAAGGGCCAGCCGATCCGCGGCAAAACCAAGACCTGGGTGGTCACCCGAGAGATTTCGATCAAGGCCGGCGACACCTTCAACCGCCGCCAACTGGAAGACGACATCAAGCGTCTCTATGGCACCGGTCTCTTCGGCGATGTGAAGGTGACCCTGCGCCCGGTCGCGGGTGAGCCCGGTGCCGTCACCATCGTCCTGGGTGTGGTGGAGCAGTCCACCGGCTCCCTCTCGGGCGGTATCGGCTACAGCCAGAGCCAGGGCATCTTTGGTCAGATCCAGCTTCAGGACAGCAACCTCTTCGGTCGCGCCTGGGATTTGGCCCTGAACGTCACCTATGGCCAGTTCGGTGGATTGGCGGACGTGTCCTTCACCGACCCCTGGATCAAAGGCGATAAGTACCGCACGGCCTTCCGCACCAAGGTCTTCCTGAGCCGGGAAGTCCCCCAGGTGTTCCAGAGCCAGCAGAACGGCAACTTCTACACCGTTTCTGACGTCTCCCAAGGCTTCTTCAACGCCCCGAGCACGGCCCTGGCCTACCAGAGCAACTCGACGGTCTTCACTGGTCCCTATGCCTCGCCGACGGCAGCCAAGGCTGCGAATCCCCAGCTCGGCGACAACAACAACTGGTTCCAGCTCGACGGCAATGCCGTGGCGATCCAGCGGATTGGTGGCACGGCCTCCTTGGCCCGCCCCCTGAACGGCGGTGACCCCTACAAGAAGGCCCCCTGGAATGTTGTCGTTGGCCTAAACGCCCAGCAGGTCAAGCCGATCAACTTTGCGGGGGAGGCGATGCCCTACGCCACGGCCTCCAACAACTTCAGCGGTAATGGCACCACCACGGTCAGCAACGTGATCTGTGTGGCCTACAACTGCGAAAACGGGGCGACGACCAACCAGTTGGTGGGCCTGCGCCTGGCGGCCTCGATGAACACGCTCAATGACCCGCGGAACCCCACCCAGGGCAACTTCCTGAGCGTTGGCACCGAGCAGTTCGTCTCCGTCGGTCAGGACTCCCCGACCTTCAACCGTCTTCGGGCCAGCGCCACCCACTACATCCCGGTGAACTGGCTGAAGTTCTACAAGGGCTGCCGTCCCAAGCCTGGGCAGAAGGAAGACTGCAAACAGGCCTTGGCTTTCCAGGCTTCGGTGGGTACCAACCTCGGCAACATGCCCGTCTACGAGGCCTTCTGCTTGGGTGGCTCCAACTCCGTTCGCGGTTACTACGACTGCGACCTGGGCGTGGGTAAGAGCTTCGGTGAGGCGACGGTGGAATACCGCTTCCCGATCTTCAGCATCATCAGTGGCGAGATCTTCGTGGACGCCGGCAGCACCTTTGGCAGCCAGGCCAATGTTCCAGGGAATCCCGGGACGCTGCTTGATAAGCCCGGTGATGGTGTCTCCCCGGGTGTCGGCGTGATCGTCACCACCCCGGTCGGCCCCCTGCGTTTGGAGGTGGCCAGCCAGGACTTCACCGACGAATGGCGCTTCAACCTCGGTGTGGGTTGGAAGTTCTGAGGCGGCTCCTGTGACCCTTTGGCCCAGCGATTACAGCCAGGCGTGGACCCTGGCTCAGCCCGTGGAGCGCTCCGGTGTGGGCCTCCACAGCGGTGTTCAAGCCAGGGTTCGTCTGGAGCCTGCGGAGCAGCCGGGTTTTTACGTGGGTTGGCTCAACGCTCCCGAGCGTCCCCACGTCCGCCTGCAGCCCTCCCAGGTCTGCGAAACCCAGCTCTGCACCGCCCTGCAGCTGGGTGAGCAGCGTCTCGCCACCGTGGAGCATCTGCTGGCTGCCCTGGCCGGTGTCGGGGTGACCTCGGCGCTGATCCTGGTGGATGGCGAGGAGATTCCCCTGCTGGATGGCTCGGCCCAGCCCTGGGTTGAGGCCTTGGCCGAGGCCGGCCTGCGCTGCCTCGGTCCCCGTCCTGAGGCTGTGCCTCTGGCCGCACCGATCACCCTGCAGCAGGGCCAAAGTTTTGCCACGGCGCTCCCGAGTGATCGCCTGCGCTTGGGGGCAGCCATCGAGTTCCCCCATCCCGCCATTGGCCGTCAGCTGTTCAACCTCGAACTCACCCCCCAGGCCTTCGTCGATGAGATCGCCCCGGCCCGCACCTTCGGCTTCAAAGACCAGGTGGATCAGCTGCGGGCTGCGGGCTTGATTCAGGGCGGTGCATTGGATAACGCCCTGGTGTGCGATGGGGAGGGTTGGCTGAATCCCCCGCTGCGCTTTGCCGACGAGCCCGTGCGCCATAAGCTGCTTGACCTATTGGGCGATCTCGCCTTAGCGGGACTGCCTTTGGCCCAAGTGTTTGCCTTCCGTGGCTCCCACGGACTGCACACCGCCTTGGCCGCCGCTCTGGTTTCTTCTCGCTGAGTTCCTTGTCTTCATCCGCCACCCCTTCCGCCCCAGTTCTGACCAGCGAGCAGATCCAGGGGCTGCTGCCCCACCGCTATCCCTTCGCCCTGGTGGACCGGGTGATCGAGCATGAGCCGGGCAAGCGGGCGGTGGCGATCAAGAACGTCACCTTCAACGAGCCCCAGTTCCAGGGCCATTTCCCCGGTCGCCCGCTGATGCCAGGCGTGTTGATCGTCGAGGCCATGGCCCAGGTGGGGGGCTTGATCGTCACCCAGATGCCGGATCTCCCGAAGGGGTTGTTTGTCTTCGCAGGGATCGATGGCGTGCGCTTCCGCCGTCCGGTGGTGCCGGGTGATCAGTTGGTGATGACTTGCGAACTGCTGTCGCTCAAGCGACAACGGTTCGGGAAGGTCAAGGCGGAGGCCACGGTGGACGGACAGCTGGTCTGCTCCGGCGAATTGATGTTCTCCCTGGTCGACTGAATTCCCCCCATGACTCAGGCCGTTATGAACGGGGACAGCACCCGAATCCATCCCACCGCCGTGGTGGATCCCAAGGCCCAGATCGATGCGGGCGTTGAGATCGGCCCCTATGCCGTGGTCGGTCCCGAGGTGTCGATCGGCTCAGGAACGCGCATTGGCCCCCATGTGGTGCTCGACGGCCGCGTCAGCATCGGCAAGGGCAACCGCATCTTCCCGGGGGCCTCGATTGGCGCCGAGCCCCAGGACCTCAAATACAACGGTGCACCCACCGAGGTCGTGATTGGCGATGACAACGCCATCCGCGAATGCGTGACCATCAACCGTGCCACCCATGAGGGAGAGCAGACCCGCATCGGTGATGGCAATTTGCTGATGGCCTACAGCCACCTGGGTCACAACTGCGACCTGGGGAATCGCATCGTGATCGCCAACGGCGTCGCCGTGGCCGGCCATGTGGTGATCGGTGACCGCGCCGTGATTGGAGGCGTGCTGGGCATCCATCAGTTCGTCCACATCGGCACGATGGCGATGGTGGGTGGAATGAGCCGGATCGACCGTGATGTTCCGCCCTTCGCGATCGTTGAGGGCCACCCCGGTCGCCTGCGGGGCTTGAACCGGATTGGTTTGAAGCGCAGTGGTCTGAGCGAGCTGGATGGCGGCGCGCAAACCAAGCAGCTGCAGCAGGTCTGGGCCCAGCTCTACCGCGGTGATGTGGTGCTGGCTGAGGCGATCAAGGGCGTGCGTGAGCAGAGCCTGTTTCCCCCCGCCGAAACCCTGGTGAGCTTCCTGGAGGCCTCGATTGGCCCCGGTCGCCGAGGTCCCCTGCCCGCCGGGCGTTCATGAGGCGACTGCTGATTAGCACCGGCGAAGTATCCGGTGATCTGCAGGGCGGCCTGTTGGTCAAGGCCCTGCGGGAGGAGGCCCAGGCCCGTGGTCTTGAGCTGGAGCTCTTCGCCCTCGGCGGTGAGCGCATGGCCCAGGCCGGTGCAACGCTCCTTGCGAACACGATGGCGATGGGCGCCATTGGCCTCTGGGAGGCTCTCCCCTTGGTCTGGCCGACTCTGCAGGTGCAGCGCCGGGTCAATGCCTGGTTGCGTCAGTCCCCCCCCGACGGCTTGGTGCTGATCGATTACATGGGGGCCAATGTCAACTTGGGCCTCAAGGTCAAGCGGCTGCTGCCGAAGATCCCGATCCTCTATTACATCGCTCCCCAGGAGTGGGCCTTTCGCGTTGGCGAGGGGGGGACGACCCGGCTGATCGGCTTCACCGATCGGATCCTGGCGATCTTTCCAGAGGAGGCCCGCTTCTACGGCTCCCGCGGGGCCGATGTCACTTGGGTGGGGCACCCCCTGATCGACACCTTGACCCAGCTGCCCAGTCGTGAGGCGGCCCGCACTCAGTTGGGCTTGAAGCCGGATCAACGCCTGTTGCTGCTGCTCCCTGCCTCGCGCCAGCAGGAGTTGCGCTATCTGCTGCCGGACTTAGCCCAGGCGGCCGCCGAGTTGCAGCGGCGCTGCCCGGGGCTGCAGGTGGTGGTGCCGGCGGGTCAGGCCAGTTTTGAGCCGGTCCTGAAGGAGGTCTTGACCCAGGCTGGAGTGCAGGCCCGCGTGATTCCGGCGGCGGAAGCCGATGCCCTGCGTCCGGTCCTCTGTGCGGCAGCGGATCTCGCCATCAATAAATCCGGCACCGTCAACTTGGAGTTGGCCCTGCGGGGGGTGCCCCAGGTGGTGGCCTACCGGGTCAGCCGACCAACGGCTTGGGTGGCCAAGCAGATCCTGCGCTTCAAGGTCGATCACATCTCACCGGTCAATCTGGTGGTGGGTGAGCGCCTGGTCCCGGAGCTCCTGCAGGACGAGCTCACCCCCGAGTCTGTGGTGGAAGCAGCTCTGCCGCTGCTGGAGGATCCGTCCGCCCGGGAGCGGGTTGCGCAGGGCTATCGCCGCTTGCGTGAGCTCCTTGGGGAACCGGGCGTCACCCGCCGGGCGGCCGCGGCGATCCTGGATGCCCTGCCAGGGGGGAGTGCGGCATGATCCGGCGCCTCTTGTCCGCCTGCTTGGCCATCGGCCTGCTGCTGCTAGGCCCCTGTGCCTCCGCGCTGGCCGCCACGGAAGAGGCGGTCCTCGCTGGTGGCTGTTTCTGGTGCCTGGAGCACGACCTGGAGGACCTGCCGGGGGTGATCGATGCCGAGAGCGGCTACAGCGGTGGCCATCTGGACAACCCGAGCTACGGGCAGGTCAGCTCTGGCGGCACCGGGCACCAAGAGGTGGTGCGCGTCCGCTTTGATCCCCAGACCATCAGCTACCCCACCCTGCTGCGGTCCTACTGGCGCAATATCGACCCCCTCGATGGTGGCGGGCAGTTCTGTGACCGCGGCGGGTCCTACAAACCGGTGATCTTCACCGAGGGCGAGCAGCAGCTCAGTCAAGCCAAGGCCAGCCTTCAGGCTGCAGCCAAGGAGCTGGGTAAGCCCGCCTCAGCGATCAAGGTGCAGATCAAGCCCCTCAAGCGGTTCTGGCCCGCCGAGGGTTATCACCAGAATTACGCAGTCAACAACGCGATCAAATACAACTACTACCGCTGGGCCTGCGGCCGGGATCGCCGCTTGGATCAGGTCTGGGGATCAAAGGCCCGCAGCGATGCTCCCTGGGTGACTGGACGCTGACCGGAAAGCTGAGGAAAAGCTAAAGAGCCGATTGCGCAAAATTCGGTTTTTTCGAGTGCTGATCCGGTTTTTACGCCTTTTTCCTCCCGGCCGCCCGAATTACCCTTACCTTGTCTCGACTGCAGGTTTTGTATGTATCTGCTGACGATTCGCGATGGTCTCGTGACACGTCATATCGGCCCCTACGCCACTCCGAAGCAGGCTTCGGACGATCTCGATCGCCTGTTGAAGCTCTTTGGTGATCGGGCTCGCTGGCAAATCCACGCCCTGGAAGAGCCGGCTTCCCTTCTTGGGGCGTCCAGCGCTTCAGCCGCCGCCGCTGCCTAGCGGCGCGGTTGGTTCTGTCCTGGGTAGCCCCGCAGCAGTCCGCTTTCCACCATCAGTCCGACGGCGGCCACGATGGCCACCAGGCTGAGGGTTCCGTACCAGAACCAGGGGCCGTGGGGCTGTCCCAGGGCTTGGAGTGTCCGCCGCTGGACGGCCTCGCCAAAGAGACAGAGTCCCGCCGGCAAGAGCAGGACGCCCAGCTGGGCTTTGACGTACCACCGAAGTTTGGGCACCGCCACGCTGCAGGTCTGCCTGAGCCTAGGCGGCTCCCCCGGCCAGGACCCAATTCACCAGGGTGCGAACGCCAAATCCAGTGGCACCGGCGGGATCCAAGCCCCGTCCCTTGTCGCTCCAAACCGTGCCGGCGATATCCATGTGGGCCCAGGGGATGTCCTTGTTGACGAAGTCCTGCAGGAAGAGGGCCGCCGTGATCGAGCCACCGGGGCGCGGGCCGGTGTTCTTCATGTCGGCCAGGCCGCTCTTGAGGCCAGCGCGGTAGGAGGCCCGCAGGGGCATGCGCCAGAGGTTCTCGCCGCCGTCTTCGCCGGCCTGCACCAGGGCCTGGGCCAGGGTGTCGCTGGGGGACCAGAGGCCGGCGATCTCGTCGCCCAAGGCGATCACGCAGGCGCCCGTCAGGGTGGCCAGGTCCACCACCGCGTCAGGCTCCAGCTTGCAGGCGTAGACCAGGGCGTCGGCCAGGGTCAGGCGACCTTCGGCATCGGTGTTGTTGATCTCGATCGTTTTGCCGTTGGAGGCGGTGACGATCGCTCCGGGGTGGATCGCTCCGCCGCTGATCATGTTTTCGCAGGCGGCCACCAGCATGTGGACCTCGATGCCGGCCGGTTTGAGTTCCGCGATGGCTCGCATGGCGCCCAGCACCGCAGCGCTGCCCCCCATGTCGAACTTCATCATGTCGATCTGGGAGCCGGCGGTTTTGAGGTTGTAACCGCCGGAATCGAAGGTCAGGCCCTTGCCGACGAGCACCAATCGCCGCTTGATCTCCCCATCGGGGACATAGGTCAGGTGGATGAACTTCGGCGGCAGGTCCGAGCCCTGGGCCACGGCCAAGTAGGAGCCCATGCCCAGGGCTTCACAGTCGCTGCGCTCCAGCACCTTGAGCTGCAGGCCGAAGTCGCGGGCCATGTCCGTGGCGGTCTGCGCGAGGGCGGCTGGGGTGACCACATTCGGAGGTGCTGCCACCAGTTCGCGGGCCAGCTCGACGCCGCTGCAGAGCGCTTGGCTGCTCGAGGCGGCGCCTTGGCAGGCGCTCAGCTCAGCTGCGGGTAGGCCCAGCAGCTCCACCTGGGCGGGTTGCTTAGCGGGTTCGGCTTCGCCTTTGAAGCGCTGGTCCTTAAAGAGGCTCAGCCGCACGGCCTCAGCCATGGCTGAGGCGGCAGCGATCGGGGCCAGGCCCTCGAGCGGCAGGGCGAGCCCCAGGCTGCTGGCGCCACTGCCATTTGCTGCTTTGGCGCCCATGGCCGCGGCGTGGCGCAGCTGCTCGAGGTTGAAGTCCGCGGCGGCCCCAAGGCCCACCAGCACCAGGGTGCTGGGCTGTTGATCCAGCAGCTCCACCACCAGGCTCTCGCCCGGCTTGGCTTTGAAACGGCGCCGCTCCATGCGCGCCAGCAGGGCTTCGCCAAAGCGGCTCTTCAGCAGTTCACGGCTGCCCTCTCCGGGGGCATCGCTGAAGAGACCCACCACCAGGGCCTCCCCCGTCCAATCGCGGGCGGTGGCACTGCTGCAGCGGATCTCCATGGCCATCTCGAGCTCAATGGGCGCGATGGTAGGGCGATCAGCCCGGCTCGGCCGTGAAGGGGGTGGCCCAGCGGCCGCGGGTTTCCTTGTTAAACGGAGGCAGCCAGTGGCGAATCAAGGCTTGCTCCAGGGCTTGCCGTGCCCGCCGTTCGCTGGGGGCGTCGTGCCAGAAGCGGATGCTCAGCTGGCTCTGGAGGTTGGCCTGCTGCAGCGCCTCGCCATAGGCCGCTAGGTAGCCCTTGCAGTCGTGTTCGCCTTTCCAGCGCCGATCGGCCTGTTTGGTCTCCCCCACATAAAGGAGGAGTGCCCCCTCCAGGTGGGGCGGCCGGTCCACGACGAAATACAGGGCCGCACCATCGGGTTGGCGTTCGGGCCATCGCCAGAACTGCAGATGTTGTGGGGCCAGCTGCAGCGGATCGAGGCGTTGCACAGCCGCCGCACCGAGGCTGCCGCCTCCGAACAGATCCATCTGACCTGGGGGCAGCTGGCTGCCGCTGGCCACCGCCTCAAAGCGTGGGCTCTGGTAGTCCAGTAGACGCTGCTGCCAGGCGATCAGCTGATGCTCCTGCAGGGGTAGGGCCTCGCCGCTGATCCCGCCACCGACGGGTGTCGCGCCAAACAGTTCGCCTTGCCGTCCCATTCGCCTAGGCCGAGCGCGGCAGTTCTGGACCGGCGGAACCTTGGCCAAAGCGCACCTTTCCGATCAGCTCCTCCACCACCGACGCGGGCAGTTGCAGTCGCTCCTGTAGCTCCGCAAGGTCCTGGAAGGGGGCCCGTTGCCGCTCGCGCAGCAGCCGTTGGCGCCGCTCCGGGCTCAGTTGGGGCAGTTGGCGCTCGAGCGCCTGGGCCGGGGCGCGGTTGAGGTCGATCAGCAAGGGCGTCACGGCCGTTGGGGCGCCATCGCCGTACCAGCGGAATTGCAGCAGGGGTTCCCAGCTGGCCACCAGTGCAGCGGGGAGGTCCAACAGGCGCTGGAGGTCGTCTGGACCGCTGAGTTGCACCCCACCCTGCTGGAGCCGCAGGAGCAGGTCGACTTGATCGCGCGTGATCTGCGGCAGCCGCAACCAGTCGTTGGCGCTGGCGCGATTGACATCGAGGCGCCAACCCAGGGCCGCCGCGTGCTGGACCTCCTGGGCGTTGGCCAGCCGCAGGTTGGGGTTGTGCTCGAGCTTGAGGGCGAGGAGGTCTTGCTCGACGCACTCCTCCAAGGGCTGGGGTTCCGGCGCGGCAGGTTGTTGTGCACGCCGCGGCAATTCTCCCGCCGCCTCCAGCAGTCTCCGGGCCAGAGGATCCAACCAGTGGCCTCGGCCCATGGCGGTGTCGGGTGCGGCGGAACCGCCCGACCTTAACGAGGGTCTGGCCACTCGACCAAGCCCAGGCGAATGCCTTGGACCGCGGCCTGAATGCGGCTGTTGGCATTCAGCTTGTGGAAGATGTGCCGGACGTGGTCTTTCACCGTCTCAACCGACAGGTGCAGGCGTTGACCGATGCCCTGGTTCTCGGTCCCGCCGGCCATCAGTTGAAGGATGTCCACCTCCCTGGGGGTCAGCTGCGCCAAGGGGGTGCCCTGGCCCTCGGCAAAGGCTTCGAAGTAGCTCTTGCTCAGGTTCCGGTCGAGGTAGAGCCCGCCGCTCTGCATGGCGCGAATCGCGGCCAGAAAGCTGCCGAAACCCAGGTTGCTCTCCAGGCAGAGCCCATCGCAGTTGGCCTGCAGTGCTTGGTGAATGGCCATCAAGCGCCGGGGCTGGGTGACCACCATCAAGGTGGCGGGCGGCTGGGGCAGGGCTTTGGCTTGGGCCACCAGGCTGCCGCCGTTGCCCTGCTCGAGCCGGTCAGTGCAGATCAGTACATCCGCCTGCCCCTGCTCCAACCTCTGCAATCCCTCGTCTTGGGTGGTCACCGCCCCGACGATCTCGGGCCCCGGCTGCAGGGCGGCAATGAAGAGGGTCAGGGCGAGCCGTGAGCCGCTGCAGACCACCACGCGGGATTGACTGAGCAGCGCGTTGCCTGCGGCCACGTTGCCCCGCACGGCCGCCAGGGAGGGGGTGTAGTCCATCGCGACGCAGGCTGCACTGTTCACTGTGCGCACGGGCCGCGAACTTGGCAGCCCGTTACGCCTATCCGCACTCGTCAGGGCCGCTCAGGCTCGACACAATCGTTGGGCCCGCCCGGCTCAGCCTGATGGCCTTCTTTGAATCCGAGATCGTTCAAGAAGAAGCCAAGCGCCTGTTTGGCGATTACCAGCAACTGATGCAGCTGGGCGGCGAGTACGGCAAGTTCGATCGGGAAGGCAAAAAGCTCTTCATCGAGCGGATGGAGGAGCTGATGGACCGCTACCGCGTGTTCATGAAGCGCTTTGAGCTCTCCGATGACTTCCAGGCCAAGCTCACGGTTGAGCAGCTACGCACCCAGCTCAGCCAGTTCGGGATGACCCCCGATCAGATGTTTGAGCAGATGCAGCGCACCCTGGATCGAATGAAGGGGGAGCTGGACGCCGAAAGCTGATCCCCGTCTGCGTACGATCCGACCCCAGACAGCAGGGCGGACATGGCCAAGGGCGAGTGGGGACTGCCGCAGTGGTTGGAGCGCGGTGTCGCTGACCTGTTCCCCACCGGTACGGAAGCCAGTGATGCCGACCAACAGCTGGCCGCCCGCCTCGCTGAGGCCGAGAAGGCCGGCCGGCCCCTGCGGATCAAGCTCGGCATCGATCCGACCGGCAGTGACATTCACCTGGGCCACTCGATCCTGTTCCGCAAATTGCGGGCCTTCCAGGATGCGGGCCACACGGCTGTGCTGATCATCGGTGACTTCACCGCCCGCATCGGTGACCCCACGGGCAAAAGTGCCACCCGCGTTCAGCTCACGGCTGAGCAGGTCGAGTCCAACGCCCGCACCTATCTCCAGCAGCTCGGCCAGGGCCAGGACCCCGCGCGTGCCCTGCTGGATTTCGAGACCCCGGGCCGCCTGGAGGTGCGCCGCAACAGCGAATGGCTGGCCTCCCTCGATCTACCCAAGGTGATCGAGCTGCTGGGGATCTCCACCGTGGGCCAGATGCTGGCCAAGGAGGACTTCGCCAACCGCTACGGCTCCGGTACTCCGATCTCCCTGCACGAATTTCTCTATCCGCTGCTGCAGGGCTATGACTCGGTGGCCGTGCAGGCCGACCTGGAACTGGGGGGGACGGACCAGAAGTTCAACGTGGCCATGGGCCGCGACCTGCAGCGCCACTTCGGCCAGCGCACGCAGTTCGGGATGCTCCTGCCGATCCTGGCGGGCCTCGACGGCGTTCAGAAGATGAGCAAGAGCCTGGGGAACACGGTCGGTCTGGCCGAAGACCCGCTCTCGATGTACTCCAAGCTCGAGAAGGTGCCCGATGCGGCGGTCGAGGAGTACCTCACCCTGCTGACCAATCTCGATCTGGCGGCCCTGCCGGATAACCCTCGGGAGCGCCAAAAGGCGATGGCCCTGGAGGTGACGCGCCAGCGCCACGGCCAGGCGGCGGCTGATCAGGCCCAGGCCGATGCCGGCAAGCTCGTGGGCGGTGCCAAGGGCAGCGGGGCGGCGGACGCCGAGGTTCCCGAGGCATCCCTGGCAGAGGTGAACTTCCCGGCGAAGGCCTTCTATTTGCTCAGCGCCGTCGGCATCTGCGCCAGCAGCAGCGAGGCACGCCGCCAAATCCAAGGCGGTGGGGTCAAGCTCGATGGCGAGAAGCTGGC
>NZ_JAFMFX010000106.1:0-3107 GCF_017855895.1 Vulcanococcus sp. CPBay_Sum15L08_68
ATGGGGTGCTGCTGGCGGCCATCACTGCGCAGCTGCTCAAGTCCTGCGTCTTAAGGGAAACCCTCAACCCAGACGAACAGACACTGTTGGAAGCGTTCAGCTACCGGCGCTTTCTCAAAGGTTTGAACTGAAGAATCCACTGAAAGTCAGCGACAGTGGAGGGAGAGCCCGTCAACCTATGCACGCTGTTCGGTCTTGGCAGATCCGTCGCTGATGCCTCTTCAAGACGGTCTTGAACTCCTGGCCCTCCTGTCCATGGGCCATTTCCTGGGGGACTTTGGACTGCAGAGCGACCGCATGGCCGCCGAGAAGTGCCGCGGCCAGGACAACACCCTCCCTTGGCAGTGGTGGCTCACCGGCCATGCCGCCATCCATGGCCTGATCGTGGCTCTCCTGAGCGGGGTTCCGGCCTTGGGGCTGGCCGAATGGGGCGCCCACACCCTGATCGACTACGGCAAGTGCCAGCACCGCTATCGCATCGGTGTGGATCAGAGCCTCCACCTGCTCTGCAAGTTGCTTTGGGTCCTACTGCTGAGTCTTTGGGCATAAAAAAGCCCCCCGCCATCGCGGGGGGCAAGGTTGAAATCGGTGAAGGGATCAACCCTCGACGCGCCAGCCCTGATCGGAGGGGGTCCAGTCGCTGAGCTCAGAGGCCTGGAACCAGAGACCGATCTCGAACTGAGCGGTTTCAGGGGCGTCGGAGCCGTGGATCACGTTGCGGCCGATGTTGACGGCCAGGTCGCCGCGGATGGTGCCGGGCTCAGCCTCGAGGGGTTTGGTGGCACCGATCAGCTTGCGGGCGCTGGCGATCACGCCGTCGCCTTCCCAGACCATGGCCACCACGGGGCCGGAGGTGATGAAGTCCACCAGGCCAGCGAAGAAGGGGCGCTCGCGGTGCACGCCGTAGTGGCTCTCAGCCAGCTCACGGCTGGGGGTGAGCTGCTTGAGGCCCACCAGCTTGAAGCCCTTGCGCTCGAAGCGGCCGAGGATCTCACCCACCAAACCGCGCTGAACACCATCGGGCTTGATGGCAATAAAGGTGCGCTCGGCAGCCATGACAAAAAAACATCTGATCCGGCCCATCGTCCGTGGCCGCCCTACCGCTTGGCAAGCACAGCTGGCACCCCGGGCGTGAGTCCTTAGATTTCTGCCATTGCCCCGCCGCCGGCTTGATGGTCTCCGCTGAAAACACCAGCTGGAGCGCAGCTGACAGCGCAGCCCTCTACGGCATCGACCGCTGGGGTGATCCCTATTTCTCGGTCAACGCCCGCGGCCACATCAGCGTGCAACCCAAGGGGGAGCGGGGCGGCAGCCTTGATCTTCTGGATCTCGTCCAGGGACTTGAAGGCCGCAGCCTGGGGCTTCCCCTGCTGATCCGCTTCGACGACATCCTCGAAGACCGGCTTGAGCGACTGCACGGGGCCTTTGAGCGCGCCATCGCCCAATACGGCTACGCCGGCCGCTACCAGGGGGTCTTCCCCGTGAAGTGCAACCAGCAGCGCCATGTCGTTGAGGAGCTGGTGACCTGCGGCAAGCGCTGGCACTTCGGCCTGGAGGCCGGCAGCAAAGCGGAACTGCTGATTGCCCTGTCCTTGGTGGATGACCCCGAGGCGCTGCTGATCTGCAACGGCTACAAGGACCAGCGCTACATCGAGACGGCGATCCTGGCCCGCCGGCTTGGTCGCCAACCCGTTGTGGTGATCGAACAGGCCGACGAGGTCGAGCGCATCATCCAGGCCAGCCAGGAGCTGGGTGCTGCCCCGTTCATTGGAATCCGCGCCAAGCTCTCCAGCCGCAGCACCGGCCGTTGGGGCAGCTCCGTTGGCGCCAAGGCGAAGTTTGGTTTGGCCATCCCCGAGCTGCTGGCCACGGTGGAGGCCCTGAAGAAGGCCGATCTGCTGAACGACCTGAAGCTGCTCCACTTCCACGTGGGCAGTCAGATCAACGACATCGCCGTTCTCAAGGACGCCCTGCAGGAAGCCGGACAGATCTATGTCGAGCTGACCAAGCTTGGCGCCCCCATGGGTTTCCTCGATGTGGGGGGCGGCCTGGGGGTGGATTACGACGGCAGCCGCACGGCCACCTCAGCCTCAACGAACTACTCGCTGCAGAACTACGCCAACGACGTCGTGGCCACGGTTCGTGAATGCTGCGAACCCCACGGAGTCCCGGTTCCCACTCTTGTCAGCGAGAGCGGGCGGGCCATTGCCAGCCACTTCTCGGTGCTGGTGTTCAACGTGCTGGGCCAAAGCACCGTGCCCAGCGGCTCTCCTGAAGCCGAAGGCGAAGAAGCCCTGACAGTCCGCAACCTGCGCCAGACCCTCGCTGAGATCGAAGCCGTCGATGGACAGGGCGATCGGGATCTCTCCAAGCTGCAGGAAACCTGGAACGACGCCCTCAAATTCAAAGACGATGCGCTCAACGCCTTCCGCCTGGGCTACCTCAGCCTTCCGGAACGCTCCGTAGCCGAGCAGCTCACCTGGGCCTGCGCCCAGGCGATTGCACAAAAACTCCCCAGCAACGCAGCAATCCCTGAGGAGCTGAGCAACCTCAAGGCCGAGCTGGCCGCCACCTTCTACGCCAACTTGTCGGTCTTTCGCTCCGCCCCCGACAGCTGGGCCATCGAGCAACTCTTCCCACTTCTGCCGATTCACCGGCTGAACGAGCAACCCGAGCAGCTCGGTCACTTCGCCGACCTCACCTGCGACTCCGACGGCAAACTGGCGCGCTTCATCGCCCAGGGACAAAGCAAGCCCCTGCTGGAGTTGCATGCGCTGAGACCCGATGAGCCCTACCTCATCGGCATGTTCCTCGGCGGGGCCTATCAAGAGGTCATGGGCAATCTCCACAACCTCTTTGGCGCCACCAATGCAGTCCACATCCGCCTCTCACCAGGAGGCGGCTACCAGGTCGACCACGTCGTGCGCGGGGATACCAATGCCGAGGTGCTCGAGGCGATGGAGCACGATCCGGAAGTGCTGCTGGAGCGACTGCGGGTGACCAGCGAGTCAGCCATCCAAAAAGGAACCCTCAAAATCCAGGAGGCCCGCCGTTTGATGGATCACCTGGAGACGAGCCTGAGGCAAACGACCTACCTGCAGAGCTAA
>NZ_JAFMFX010000047.1:0-14150 GCF_017855895.1 Vulcanococcus sp. CPBay_Sum15L08_68
GCCGGGGGTCTAGCAATCTGGTGAATGCAGCGGACTCATAATCCGCCTTAGGCGAGTTCGATCCTCGCGACCCCCATTCTTTGGCGATGCGATTTCTGGCTCCGGCGGCCCTGCTGATCCTGCTGGCCTTTTTCGCCGCCTCCGAATTTGCCCTGATTCGCCTGCGCCCGACCCGGGTGCAGTTGCTCGAGGAGGACGGCCACGCTGGTGCGACCGCCGTGGCACGCCTGCAGCGGCGTTTGCGCCGGGCCCTGGTGGCGACGCAGCTCGGCATGGCCATGGCCCTGTTGGCGCTGGGCTGGAGTGGCCGCGCCCTGGCGGAACGGCTCTCCGCTGCCGCGGGCCAGCAGTTCTGGTGGGACATCGCTGTCTTTTCGGTCCTCGTGCTCTTGGCCACTCTTTTGGGCGGCTTGGTGCCTAAGGCCTGGGTCTTGCATCGCCCCGAAGCCACCGCCCTGCGGTTGGCTCCGGTGTTGGAGAACCTGATTCGCACCCTGGCGCCGTTTTTGGCGGTGGTGGAGCGTCTGGGTGATGGGGTGCTGCGCTTGCTGGGCTTGCCGCGCAACTGGGATCAGTTGGTGCCGGCCCTCTCAGCCGGTGAGCTCGAAACCCTGATTGAGTCCAACAGCGTCACCGGCTTGATGCCCGATGAGCGCGACATGTTGGAGGGTCTCTTTTCTCTGCGCGATACCCAGGTGCGGGAGGTGATGGTCCCCCGTTCGGGCATGGTCACCCTGCCTTTGGAGGTGCGCTTTGGTGAGCTGATGGAGGCCGTCCATACGACCCACCACGCCCGCTTCCCGGTCTTGGGCAGTTCCCTCGATGACGTGCGCGGGGTGCTGGACCTCAGGCGTTTGGCGGAACCCATTGCCAAGGGACTTCTGCAGCGCGACACACCGTTGGCTCCCTATGTCACCCCGGTCACCAAGGTCCAAGAGACCACGCCAGTCGCTGAATTGCTGCCCTTGATTCGCAGTGGTCAACCGCTATTGCTGGTGGTGGATGAGCACGGAGGCACCGAGGGTCTGGTCACGATCTCCGACTTCACCAGCGAGATCGTCGGCGAAGAGGAGGATCCCGAAAATCCCGAGGAGGATCTCCAGCAGCTCCAGGACGACAGCTGGTTGGTGGCCGGAGATCTGGAGATTTATGAGCTGAACCGGGAGCTCAACCTCCAGTTGCCTGAATCCGACGAACATCACACCCTCGCCGGCTTCCTCTTGGAGCGCCTGCAGCACATCCCTTCACCCGGAGAAAGTGTGTTCTGGAAGGGGCATCAATTTGAGGTCCTCGCGATGGATGGTCCCCGGATTGACCGTGTAGAGATCAGTCGCCGTTTGGCAGAGCCCGTCAGCGATGACGACCTTTGATCCCTGATAATTACTGCGCCGGAACACCAACGCCATGAAGCCAGTCCGCGTTGGGGTCATCGGGATCGGAAACATGGGCTGGCACCACGCCCGGGTGCTCAGCCTGCTCAAGGATGCGGAGCTTGTCGGGGTTGCTGACCCAGACCCCCATCGCGGTCAGCTTGCGGTCGAGCAGTTTGGCTGCCGCTGGTTTGGGGATTACACCGAGCTGCTGAAGGAAGTCGAGGCGGTTTGCATCGCGGTGCCGACGCTCCTGCACCACCGCGTCGGCATGGCCTGCTTTGACGCGGGCGTCCACGTCCTGATCGAGAAGCCGATCGCAGCCACCCAAGACGAGGCCTCCGATCTGATTCGAGCGGCGAAATCCTCCGGCCGTCTGCTGCAGGTGGGGCACATCGAGCGCTTTAACCCGGCCTTCCGCGAGTTGGTCAAGGTGGTGGCTGGCGAGGAGGTGGTGGTGCTGGAGGCCCGCCGCCACAGCCCCAACCCGGACCGCGCCAATGACGTCTCGGTGGTGCTGGATCTCATGATCCATGACATCGATTTGGTGCTGGAACTGGCGCAGGCCCCCGTTATTCGCCTTGCCGCCGCCGGCGGCCGCAGCGCCGATGGTCCGATCGATTACGTCAATGCCACCTTGGGCTTTGCCAATGGTGTGGTCGCCAGCCTGACCGCCAGCAAGATGGCGCACCGCAAAATCCGCAGCCTCTCCGCCCACTGCCGCAGCGCCCTGGTGGAGACCGATTTCCTCAACCGCAGCCTGCAGATTCACCGGCGGACCCACCAGTCCTTCAGCGCTGACCACGGTGAATTGCTGTATCGCAACGACGGATTCATCGAAGAGGTGAGCACCTCGCCGGTGGACCCCCTTGTCGCTGAGCTGGAGCATTTCCTCCAGTGCGTTCGCGGTGAGGAGAAGCCCGCCGTCGACGGTCCTCAGGCGTCGCGGGCCCTGCTGCTTGCCGATCTGATCGAGCAGTGCGTTGAGCAGGCCAACATCTGCATGACCCTGCCGGAGCCGATCTAACTCAGGCCATCTCCGCCAGTTCTTTCAGCGCCAGCAGCTGCCAGCGGCGGCAGTCAGCTGGTGAGGCGCGATAGAAGGCATCCCAGGCATCGCCTTTGTGGCTGCCGTACTCCGCGGGATCGATCTCCGGATGGCGCTGCTGCCAGCCGACGCGGACCGCGTGGCCAATCACCACATCCAGCACCAGGTCGTCAGCGACGCTGACCTCCGGGTTGGCATCGACGAAGGCAATCAGGGTGACCAGGGTCTCGATGCAGAGGCGGCGGTATTCGGGCGCCTCAATCTTGCTGAGCAGGTGCTCGACGTGGACCGCGAAGTTGCGCTCGCCGGGGGTCTTCTCCTTGAGCAGCGGCGCGCTCTCGAGCCGGTTGCGGCGCTCGAGCTTGTCGCCGATGACCAGGCCGCGGCAGTGGTGCAGCAGGCTCCAGATTCCGGGGTGGAAGTCCCGGGGCACGTTCTGCAGCGCACCCATGCGCTCCCGGTGTTTCAGCCAGTTTTCGCCCTTTTCGAGCTCCTCCAAGGGTTCAGGAGCCTCCCAGCTCACCCGGCCACTGAGGTGCAGTTGCTCCTTGCGTTGCAGGGCGGCCTTGGCGTGCTCCACATCGCTGAGCACCTGCTTGAGCCGCCGTCCGATGGCGTGGGGCGGCGTGTCGCAGAGGGCCTCGAAGGCTTCACTCGGTGAGAGGTTCTGCTCCCCGGCCACTTCACTGGTGAGCAGCAGCAGCAGTTGTCCCAGCTGCAGGGTCAGGCTGCCGCTGAGTAAGGCGGGATCACGTCGGGCCAGACCATCGAGGGCCAGCAGGAGTTCCTGCTGCAGCACCCATTCGCGGCTGTCCTCGCCGCTGTAGAGGCGGATCATGGCTGCAATCGCCTTGCTGCTGAGGGGCTGGGTGATCAGGGAGTCGTTGGTGTAGTTGCGCCCCACCACGACCTGTTTCTGGCGCACCAAGAGATCGGTGAGGGCATCTTCAAGCTGGGGATGAACCAAACCCAGGACTCCAGCGCAGCGCCGCACCACGTTCCAGTCCCCATCCTTGAGGGCGCGGCGGTAGGCCTCCTCCAACAGGGCCTTGGGTGTTGCATTGCCCTTGGGTCCGGTCAGGACGGCCGAGAGGCCGAGCCGGCGGACCAAGAGCTCAAGTAGCTCGGCTTGCTCTTGTAGGGAGGCGCTTTGCCAGAGCCGCTCCAGCAGCGCATCCAGGCTGGATTCCTCCAGCTCTTGCTCTTGTTCGGCGGTCAGCGGTTTGTCCAGGCCGCTGCTCTGCAGTCCTTGGATGGGCTCCGCAGCGCTGACGGCAGCCTCCGGTTGCGCATTGGGCAGTTCCGCCCAGCAAGCTTGGTTGGCCAGGTCGTCCAAGCTGCCGAGTTGCACGGCGGTTCCACCCAGCACGCCGCTCCGCAGGGTCTCCCCAAGCCGCAGGAAGGTGTCAGGGCTGCGCTGGAAGGGTCCTTCTTCGACAGGGATCAGCAGCAGCGGTAGCCCGCTGCCGCGCCAGTGGCGTTGCAACTGACTGATTTCGTTGGTGACCGCATCCACCAGTTGCTCGGGGTCATCGGAGAGATAGAAGGTGTCCTCCTCCAGCACCGCTGGCAAAAAGGCCAGGGTTTGGCCGTCTTGGCGGTAGAGCCGGGCGGTGGCCATGGTCTCCATGCGCAGCCGCGGATGACCGCTCAGGCCCAGTCGCGCATTGGCGCCCACCTGGGCCATCCGCCGGCCGAGCTCTTTGGAGCTGGCGATGTTGCTGGGCCCTGGGCGGCTGACGGCCAGTCCCGCCTGCTCCAGGGCCGCTGCGATGTGCTCGCGGGCGGGGACGAAACTCACCAGGACCTGAGGCGCCCCCAGGCTGCGGCTGCGGCGCCGTTCGCTGGGGTCCAGTTGCTGCGGCTCCAGTAGGCCCAGCAGCATCAGGTCGCTGAGCCAGGTCAGGCTTTGCGTCCAGAGCAGGGGAACGTTGTCGTTGGCAATGCGCTCCTGGCTTCCCGGTTGTTTGCGCTCGGCGTCGATGCTGGCTTTCGGGACCAGATAGACCTCCGGCAGCAGCTCGATGCCGTCCACGTCGACGGCAACCTTGCGCAGCCGCTCCCGCCAGCTCCAGGCCTCACTCCAGCGTTCTTCGCAGCAGGCCGTGATCAGCTCATAGGCCAGGAACAGGGGCCATTCGCATTCGATGTGCTCGAACTGGGCCAGTTCCTCCCGTTCGTAGTGCAGTCGGTTGTGGTCCTCGACGACGGTCTGGTGGCCGTCCCGGCGGAAGCGCTTGTAGCCGTAGGGCCCGCCCAGTTCGGTGCGGATCTTGTCGCGCGTGCGCTCCACAAGGGCGCTGTCTTCCACGGCCCAGGCCGGGTAGCCAATCACCGAGAGGCAGGCCGCATCGACTTCTTTGCTGGCTGATTCCCTGGGCAACAGGCCGCTGAGGGCGCGCCGCAGCCGCACGATGGCGTCGTGGGGAATGTGCAGGTGGCACTGACCATTGCCGTGGGGGCCATAGAGATCCAGGCCTTCCAGGGCCTCGAGGGCAGCCTTAACCAGACCAATGGAGCTGGCGTTGCGCTCGGGTAGGCCGTGGTTGCCCTTGTCCCCGCGCTCCCAGATGCCGTAGTCGCGCACCCGGTAGGCGCGAGCCACGTAATAGACGAGGTTTTGCAGGAAGTCCCGTTCGTGGCTGGTTTGCACCACCACCAGTCCCGAACGGGTCAGCTGGGCGAGCTGCAGCAGGAACAGGGCCGTGGCATCGAGCTGCAGGTGCCCCCAGCCGTCATCGGGGACCACCGGATCGCCACTGCCGGTGTCGTATTTGGCGTGCAGGCAATCGAGCGGGGAGAGGGTCTGCTTGAAGCGCTCGACCTTGTGGGCCTGGCGCAGCATCGCGTTGAGTAGACCCCGCATCAGTTGCAGCACCCGCTGCTCCAGCTCGTAGACGCGGGCGGTGGCGCCACTCAGGCGCCGATGGGCCAGGGCGAGGCCCCAGACGCATTGGATCGAGTAGACGCAGTCCCGCACCCAGGCATCGCCGTAGTTGCCGTGGACGTTGTTGGCGGTGCTGGCGGGGAGCAGGCCAGTGATCGGATGTTGGCGCTGCAGCACCACCTGATCGATCTGCCGGTCCAGTTCTTGCAGGCGCTGCCAAGCCTCAGCGGCACTCAGCTGCAGCGGTGCGGCGCTGTTCGCAACCGGGGCGCTGCTGAGGGTCATGGGCGAGCACTGCCTGAAGGCCAGCCATAGATTCTCCCGTGCGGCCTATCCACGACGGCATCAATGGCGACTCCCGCCAGCCCCAATGCGTTTGATCAGCCCGCCTGGGAGACCGCCCAGGTCTTGGGTGTGCAGGTGGCCGTGGCCGCCGATGTGCTCGAAGCCGCCCTGGCCTTGAAGCAACGGGGGGGCGGTCAGATCGTCACCTTGAACGCCGAGATGACGATGTCGGCCCTGGCCGATCCCGCCCTAGGTGGGGCGATCGCGGCGGCGGATCTGGTGATTCCTGATGGTGCCGGTGTGGTCTGGGCCCTCAAGCGCCAGGGTTACCGGGTGCGCCGCAGTCCAGGCATTGAGCTCGCCCGTCAGCTCCTGGTCGAGGCGGCTTCACGCAGCTGGCGTGTGGCTTTGGTGGGCGCTAGCCCCGAGGTGATGGCGCTGGTCTCGGCCCGGCTGAAAAAAGAGATTCCTGGCCTGAACCTGCAGTTCAGCGTCCACGGCTATCAAAGCCCGGAGCAGTGGCCCGGCATTGAGCAGCAACTCCGCGAGGCCAGGCCGGATCTGGTGCTGGCGGCCTTGGGTGTGCCGCGCCAAGAGACCTGGATCCAGCGCATGCATGCCGATCAGCCCGGCCTCTGGATGGGAGTGGGCGGCAGTTTTGACGTCTGGTCGGGCGCGAAACAGCGCGCTCCCCAGTGGATGTGCCGTCTGCAGATCGAATGGCTGTATCGCCTCGTTCAAGAGCCCAGCCGTTGGCGCCGGATGTTGGCGCTGCCGGAATTTGCCTGGGCCGTCTTACGCCAGGGCTAATCCCGGATGGCCAGCAAAAAGCGGTGGAGACCATAGGGGCCCCCACCGCTTTTTTGTTTCGCTCTTCAGCTCAGCTTGGAATCAGCGGAAGCCGACGGAGGCTTGCCAGACAAAGGCCAGCAGCAGGAAGAACAGGGGAATGATCGGCAGGATGTCAATCAGAGGACCGAAGGCTTGGTAGGCCTCGGGCAGCTGGGCCAGGGTCTGCAGGGCGTAGGCGGCCATCCTGGTTTCGTCGTTGGCTAGGGACGGAAGCTACCACGTGTGGGCGGCCGGAGAGGCTGGTTCCCACGGAGCGAAATCCTCTGAAAAACAGCCGTCACGGATGGCCTGTCCCATCGCTGTGCTGAAGCGCACCAGTTGGGTGATGTTGTGCAGGCTGAGCAGGATCTTTCCGAGCAGTTCATCCGTTTTGATCAGGTGGTGGAGGTAGGCGCGGCTGTGGACCGTGCAGGCCGGGCAGCTGCAGCTGGGATCCAGTGGGCTGTGGTCATGGCGGAAGCGGGCGTTTTTCAAGTTCCAGCGCTCGCCGCCCACCAGGGCCGCTCCGTGGCGTCCCAGGCGGGTGGGCAGCACGCAATCAAAGAGATCGAAGCCGTTGGCCACGGCGATGGCCATTTCAGGGAGGGTGCCAACGCCCATCAGGTAGTGGGGCTTGTCATCGGGCAGTAGGGGGCCGACCTGCCGCACGATCCGGTGCATTTCTTCGGCGGGCTCGCCCACGCTCACACCACCGACGGCGATGCCTGGCAGTCCCATGGCGCTGATGACGCGTGCCGATTCTTCGCGCAGGTGCGGGAAGCAGCCCCCCTGCACGATCCCGAACAGGGCCTGATCGTCCTTGGTGTGGCTCGTGATGCAGCGCTCCAGCCAGGCATGGGTGCGGCGGCAGGCGGTCTCCACCTCGCTTTCCGTGGCGGGATAGGGCGGGCACTGGTCAAAGGCCATTGCCACATCGGCCCCCAGGGCCATTTGGATCGCCATGGATCGCTCTGGGGTGAGATCGATCCGGGCCCCATCGCGGGGGGAGCGAAAGACCACGCCGCGGTCGTTGATGGTGTTGATGTCTCCCAGGCTGAAGACCTGAAAGCCGCCGGAGTCGGTGAGCATTGGCCCGTCCCAGGCCATGAAGCGGTGCAAGCCGCCGCCATCCGCCACGATCTGCTCACCGGGTTGCAGGTGCAGGTGGAAGGTGTTGGAGAGCACCATCTCCGCCCCGGTCGCTTTGAGTTGCGCCGGCGTGACGCCCTTCACCGTGGCCAGCGTCCCCACGGGCATGAAGCGCGGGGTGGTGACGACGCCATGGGGGGTGTGAAAGCAGCCGCAACGGGCGGCGGTGCGCGTGCAGCGGGCCGTGATCTCGAAGTGGAAGCTCATCGAGGCGGCAGGATCATCTAGCCCCATCGTTGCTGGCCGCCTGCATGCTCAGGGATTGGGCTGGAGCCTGGATTTTTTACAGCGTCCTTCCGCTGCCGCCCGGGGTCACGCCGCGCTTTGAGCGCATTGCCCGCTTTGCCCCTTGGGTGGGTCTGGCGATTGGGCTGTTGGAGGCAGCGCTGTGGCAGCTGCTCGCGCCCGCGGGTCCGCTGGTGCAGATCCCCCTGGTCTTGGCCCTGGGCATCAGCCTGAGCGGCGGGCTGCATCTCGATGGGCTGATGGATACGGCCGATGGCCTGGCCGCCCCTGCTGAACGCCGTCTGGAGGCCATGGACGACAGCAGGGTTGGGGCGAGCGGGGTCCAGGCGCTGTTGGTGGCTCTCTTGCTGCGCGCTGCGGCGTTGGCCTGGCTTGGCCCCCTGGCGCCTTTCGCCCTGGTCTGGGCTTCGGTTTGGGCGCGGGTTTCACCGCTGTTTGCGATGCAGTGGTTTCCCTATCTGCGCCAGAGCGAGGGCACGGCGGCTTTTCACCTGCGCCATTGGCAGGGTCTGCTGGCTGAATTGGTGCCCTCGTTGCTGTTGGCTTTTGCCCTCAGCGGCCTGCTGCTGGGACTCGGGCTCAGTCCATGGGCCGGGTTGGGCTGGCTCGGTGTGCTGCCGGCCATGCTGATTCCTTGGGTGTTGGGCCGGCGCTTGGGCGGTCACAGCGGCGACAGCTACGGCGCCTGCGTGGAGTGGAGCCTTAGTTGGATCCTGTTGCTGTTGGCCGTTTCGGCAGGCTGAGTTGGAAGGCATTGCCAGCGCTGGGCAGTTTGGGATCGAGACCGGAGGGCGGCACCCGTAGCTCCAGTGCACCGCCGATGCGTTCCGCGAGGTCCCGGCCGAGCGCCAGCCCCAGACCGCTGCCGTCGAGGGCAAGGCCGGTGCTGCCCCGTTCCCCTTTGCGGAAGATCTGCTCCCGTTCGGCGCTGGGGATTTCGGGCCCTTCGTCCCAAACCGCCAGCACGAGCTGATCGCCCTGCTCCTGGCAAACCAGGCCGACGCCGCCACCAGGGCGGCTGTAGCGGAAGGCGTTCTCCAGCAGGTTGGCCACGATTTCGGAGACGGCCGCGGCATTGCACGCTTGCGTCGGAAGCTCTCCAGGCGGCACCCAGCGCCGGCCTTGCAGGGCGGCGGTTCCAGCGGCGCGCTCCAGCAAGGGCTCCAGTACTTGGTTGAGGGAGTGCAGGTCCTCACTGCTGAAGGCTGGCGGCAGCAGCAGCGGTTGCAGGCCGTCTTGGGCGGGGGGCAGCAGCGGAGTTTGGGTGAGTTGATCGATCGCTTCGAGATAGCGATTGATCTGGTGCTGCTCGCTCAGCAGGTTGTCCACCAACGCTTGATTGGCGCTATCGCCATCGAGTCGACGCCTGAGCAGTTGTCCAAAGGTGCGCAGGGCCGCCAGGGGATTGCGCAGTTGATGGACCAGCAGCTTGAGCTGGTCGTCCCGCAGGGCCAGTTGACGGCCGAGTCGTTGTTGCTCCAGATCGAGCTTGAGCGCTTCGGTGAGGCAGAGCGCTGTTGCTTCCAGCCGATCACTCAGGGGCGTGGGCCAGGGCCAGCAGTCGGTGTCGATTCGCAGGGCTCCAAGCAGGAGCGGCCCATCTCGCAGGGCGAGCCAACGGCGCGTACTGCGCTCGTCTGGCGATGGCCTACTGGCATCGCTTTCGAGGGCCAAGACTTGCTTGGGCCAGCCGCCAATCGAGAGCAGGGAGGGTTCTCCACTGGCGCTGGGGAGGGCCACGTACACCACCAATGACCGCAGATCAGGACGATCTGCGAATTGGGCAAGTTGCTGTTTCAGCAGCGCGAGAAACCGCTTGGAGACTTGCATCTAGGCGGCGTTCTGGTGGTGGTCCACGGCCTTAAACGGAACTTTTTTCGGAGACTTGGTTCAAATCCGAGAAAAAGTCTTAAGATTTTGGGTATCGACCAATACCGAGCGGCCTGACGCAGGCAGCACGGCGATGGCTTCTGCCTTTGGTTGCAACTTTGTTGCATCGAGGTTACAGCAGGAGAGACACGTCTCTTTGCTGGTTGAACGCCAACGCTCGCTTTGCTGTCAGTTTGGGCTGTCAGACGTTTGGGCGTTGTTGAAGGTCTCTTGCCTTCGTCTCTTCGTCCCCTCCGCCCTTCGGGGTTCCTGAACCATGTCCAAAAAGCGCAAGCGCATCAGCCGCCGCCGGCTTGCTGGCCAGCGAGTCCTGGCCCATGTCGGTGTTCACAACATCGAGACCGGTGAATACAAGCCTGTGACGGCTGCCCGTCGCTACATCGCCGAGTCAGGGATCGTTCCTCCCGCTCTGGTGAACGTGCGTCGTAACGAGCACACCACGGACCGCTTCTTCTGGGGCGAAAAAGGTCTGTTTAGTGCCCAATACGCCGAGGAGAACCACTTCCTCTTCCCTTCCCTGCGTGAGATCGTCGATCGCATTGGCGAAGACAACCTCTTTGCTGGTCTCGAGGCGATGGCCGCCGACGACTGGGAAGAAATGGAAGAGTACGAATACGCCTTCGTCTGATTCTCAGACTCTGCTTTCAGAAGGGCATCAGCCGGCCTCCCGATGGGGCCGGCTTTTTTGTTGCTCACTGAGGCAGGCCTTGGCTGGGCGCGATCCGCTCAGTGATGAAGCGTTTGAGCTCAGGGAAGAGCGATTCATCGATGCCATGGCCGCCGTCAAAGGCCAGCAATTGCGCTGACTGTCCGCTGGCTTGGAGTTGCTGCAGCAGTTCTTCGCTGGCCATGAACGGCACCACCGGATCCTGGCGGCCATGGGTCAGGAGCACGGGGGGGCAGGCAGACGGCGCTTGCCAGCCTTGATGGGGGTAGCCGCTGCAGGCGGCGATGCCGGCCAAGGGCAGTGCTGTGCCGACATCAAGGGCCATGGCTGCGCCCTGGGAGAACCCCAGCAGCACGGTCCGCTCGAGGGGGACGCTCTCGGCGAGGGCGAGAAGCCGGGCTTGGAGGCCGGAGCGTGCTGCGGGCAGGGCGTCCCAATCGATGGGCTGCAGGTCGTACCACTGCCGTCCGCTCCCATAGGGGTGGGGCTCTGGCGCCCGCAGGGCGACAACACTGGTCTCTGGGTTGACGAGCAGTTCCCCGAGATCCAGGAGGTCATCGGCATCGGCTCCCCAGCCGTGCAGCAGAACGAGTCGCTGTTGCGCGTTCTCAGGCCCGAGTTGGAGCTGGTCGGGATGGCTGGTCATGGGCGGATCCGGGAGCTGCTCCTGCGTAGGTTGGACCTTCTGCCGACCTCTGCATCGCCATGGCGCCCACGGCCCTGCTCAGCGTGTCCAATAAGGAAGGGCTGGTGCCCTTGGCCCAGGGGCTGTTGGCGGCTGGTTATCAGCTGATTTCAAGCGGCGGTACGGCAGCGGCGTTGTCGGCCGCTGGGGTTCCGGTGACCAAGGTCGCTGAGCACACCGGTGCCCCCGAGATCCTTGGGGGACGCGTGAAAACCCTGCACCCCCGGATTCACGGCGGAATCCTGGCCAAGCGCTCGGACTCCTCCCACCAGAGTGATCTGGTTGACCAGGGCATTGCCCCGATCGATGTGGTCGTGGTCAATCTCTATCCCTTCCGCGAGACGATTGCTCGGCCCGATGTCAGCTGGGACGCGGCGATTGAGAACATCGACATCGGCGGGCCAGCGATGGTGCGCGCAGCCGCCAAGAACCATGCGGACGTGGCGGTCCTGACCAGTCCGGCGCAATATCCCGCCTTTCTGAAGGCCCTGGCCGCCGGAGCGATTAGCCCTGAGCTGCGGCGTCAGCTGGCCCTGGAAGCCTTCAGCCACACCGCTGAGTACGACACCGCCATCAGCCAGTGGCTGAGTGCGCAGCTGGCATCGCAGAGCGCCGGCACGTTCAGCCTGGAGTTGCCCGCGCGCCAAAGCCTGCGCTACGGCGAAAATCCCCACCAAAGCGCCACCTGGTACGCCCAGCCTGGGGCTGGCCTGGGTGCGGGCGAGCAGCTCCAGGGCAAGGAGCTCAGCTACAACAACATCCTCGATCTCGAGGCCGCCCTCGCCACGGTGCGCGAGTTCGGCTACGGCGGACAGCCTGCGGGGGGCAACGCCTTCAAGCCTGCGGCGGTCGTGGTCAAGCACACCAATCCCTGCGGCGTGGCCACTGGGACAGGCAGCGCCAATGCGATTGAGCGGGCACTGGATGCGGATCGCCTCTCGGCGTTTGGCGGCATTGTTGCGATCAATGGTCCCGTCGATGGCGCCACCGCAGGGCATTTGACCAGCCTGTTCCTGGAGTGCGTGGTTGCGCCCTCCTTTGATCCGGAAGCCCGCGAGCTCTTGTCGGCGAAGGCCAATTTGCGTTTGCTGGAGTTGGCACCGGAGGCGATTGAGCGGGCCAGCCGGCAACAACTCCGCAGCGTCCTGGGTGGACTGCTAGTGCAGGACCTGGACGATCAGCCCGTCGACGAGACCGCTTGGCAGGTCGTCAGCAAGCGTCAGCCCAGCCCCCAAGAACTGGCGGATTTGGCCTTCTGTTGGCGCTTGGTGCGTCACGTGCGCTCCAACGCCATCACCGTGGCCCGCGGCGGTCAAAGCCTTGGCATCGGCGCCGGTCAGATGAACCGCGTGGGTTCGGCCAAGATTGCCCTGGAGACCGCTGGGGACAAGGCCCGTGGAGCCGTGCTGGCCAGCGATGGCTTCTTCCCCTTCGATGACACCGTTCGCTTGGCGGCCCAGTACGGCATCACGGCCGTGATTCAGCCCGGGGGCAGCGTCCGCGACGCGGACTCGATTGCCGCCTGCGACGAGTTGGGCCTGGCGATGGTCACCACGGGCCGCCGCCATTTCCTGCACTGATCTAGCGTCGCGCGGTCCGTCCACCACGCCAGCGCTCCATGCCGGAAGCTCTCGCCTTCAATCTCAACTTCCTGCACCCGCTGGCCATGTGGGGCCTGCTGGCCCTGAGCGGCTACGCGATGTTCCTTGGCATCAAGGCCAAGAAAACGCGTACCGCTGATGCCGAAGCGCGTAAGACCCTGATCAAGGGGCAGTTCGCGAAACGCCATTACCTCTATGGCAGTGCCGTCTTGGCGGTGATGGTGCTGGGCACCTTTGGCGGCATGGCCGTCACCTACTTGAACAACGGCAAGCTGTTCGTCGGCCCTCACCTGCTGGTGGGCATCGCCATGACCTGCGGACTCGCGATGGCAGCAGCCCTGTCCCCGCTGATGCAGCAGGGCAATCTGATCGCCCGCAAGCTGCACGTGATGCTGAACATGGGTGTCTTCACCCTGTTTCTTTGGCAAGCCGTGAGCGGGATGCAGATCCTCAACAAGATCTGGGAAAACCGCCCCGCTTGATCAGAACTGGGCCCGCCGTCTTGGCGGGCAGTCCAGCCCATGGGTGGCGTGGAAGTCCTCTTGGACTTTCCAGGTCAGGCGCCTGGAGATTTGGCGCACGATCTGACGCAGTAGATGGTCTCCGCTGCTCTGAACCAGGCTCTCGGGCAGGAGGCCAATCACCGCCGGGAGCTTGATCCAGACGCTGAGGTCCAGCTCCCAGCGCACATCGGTCTGGGGGATCTCTGCGTTTTGCTCTTCCAGACGGAGGGCCGCATTGAACTCCACGTCGTAGAGGTCCCGCAGGCCCGGTTGGAACTGCTCAGGCGGCACGGTGCAAATGCGATAGACGCCTTGGCTTTGAGGCAGGAGTTCCAGGCCAATCGTCGGTTCCACTTCGAAGCCAAAGTTGCCGAAGCGGCCGAGGGTGAGCCGATAGCCGTTTTGCCCCAGGCTGTTGACCTCCATGGGGGCCGCGCAACGGCGGAACCAACCTTCGTGGCGATCGAGGTAGGCCGCCACGGTTTTGGCGGGGGCCCGCATCTCCATCACATCAGCGAATTGGCTGCTGTAGCAGCGGACCCGTGTGTCCTCGCTGCGCCGCAGGGGCAGGTCGCTGGCGTCGACCTCAGGTCCAGGTGTGGTCACCGATGAGATCAACGCAGAAGGCTCTGTTGGAGGGCCTGGTTGTGGGTCAGATGAATCAATGTAAAGCGCGCTCGGGGCCCGGCTCTGCAGCGTCTGTGACAGCTCGACTAGGCGTCGGCTAAGGCCATCAAACGGCTAATCACATCCTCCACAACGCGATCGGGAGTGGAAGCGCCGGAGGTGATGCCCACCCGCAGCGGACCGCTGGGGAGGAAGGGCTCGACCACCTCCAGCTCGGCCCCCAGGGGCTTGTGTTCAATCCGGTTGCTGGGGCCAATGCGCTCAGGGGTGTCGATGTGGAAGGAGCGAATCCCGCGCGTGATGGCGATCTCCTGCAGGTGGGTGGTGTTGGAGGAGTTGTAGCCGCCAATGACCACCATCA
>NZ_JAFMFX010000107.1:0-3050 GCF_017855895.1 Vulcanococcus sp. CPBay_Sum15L08_68
CCCTCGTAGTAGCGGCAGGGACGCACGCAGGAATACAGGTCAAAGATCTGGCGCAGGGCGACGTTCAAGGAACGGATGCCGCCACCGACAGGGGTGGTCAGGGGACCCTTGATGGCGACGCCGTACTGGCGGACCGCTTCCAGGGTGTCCTCGGGGAGGTACTGGTAGGTGCCATAGAGGTCGCAGGCCTCATCGCCTGCGTAGACCTTGAACCACTCGATGCGACGTTCACCGCCATAGGCCTTGGCGATTGCCGCGTCCAGCACCTTCTGGGTGGCGGGCCAGATGTCGACACCGGTGCCATCCCCGCGGATGAAGGGAATGATCGGGTCGTTGGGAACGACCGGTTGACCGTTCTCGAAGCGGATGGCCGTTCCTTGGCTGGGGGCGGTGAGCTTCTCGAAGGTCGCCATGGCTGCGGCAGAACACTGAAGGTGAGCCTAGGTTTCGGCCAAGCAGGGTTCTGCAGCCGGAGGCACGCATGAATGCAGGCGACCAGGTTCGATCACTGGAATTGGTTCAGCTGATCGCGTCTGTGGCCGCGCTGTTTCGTCAGCATTTCCCTGATGCTCGGGCGAATCTGCGTCCTTGGCGCGATGACCCGCACACCCGCGCCTTCGAGGACCAGCAGACCCTGGATCTGTCGTTTCATCTGCCCGGTTGGAGCCCCCGCAGTCAGTGCCGTTCCTTTTTGCTGCAGCTCAGCCTGGCGGGTGGGGTCAGTGAGGCCAAACCCAGGCTCTTGGGGGTCACGATTCGTGGGTTGACCTACG
Source organism: Vulcanococcus sp. CPBay_Sum15L08_68 (assembly GCF_017855895.1). NCBI lineage: Bacteria > Bacillati > Cyanobacteriota > Cyanophyceae > Synechococcales > Synechococcaceae > Vulcanococcus > Vulcanococcus sp. CPBay_Sum15L08_68. The sequence goes on from NZ_JAFMFX010000107.1 coordinate 774, forward strand.
AGAGCGAGCGCTGGCGGCTCACGACCCTGGGCGACTGGCGTCCTGCTGGTTCGCATCTGCCCGTGGAGTCCGTGACCCTCAAGCTCAAGCAGTTCTGCGGCGAGCTCTTTGATCTGTTTGAGGCGGGAGCAGGCGCCGCTGACGTGGCGTAACCCTTCGCAACCTTGCGCTCACCCCCGTCAGCCTCCCCCTTACCTTGATCCTCCTGACCGTGCGGCATCGCACGACCACGAATCCAAGGACATGGCTGTCGCTCTTGCTGCCCAGTTGCGTGAAGGGACCAAGAAATCCCACACCATGGCCGAGAACACCGGCTTCGTGAGCTGCTTCCTCAAGGGGGTTGTGGACAAGGCCAGCTACCGCAAGCTGGTGGCCGACCTCTATTTCGTGTATGGGGCGATGGAGGACGAGTTCGCCCGGCTGAAAGACAATCCGGTCCTCGCTCCCATCGCCTTTGAGCAACTGAACCGTCGTGAGGCCCTTGAGAAGGACCTGGTCTATTACTTCGGTGCGGACTGGAAGCAGAACATCCAGCCCTCCCCTTCGGCGAGTGTCTACGTCGAGCGCATCCACCAGGTGGCCAAGGAGTCACCCGAGCTGCTCGTCGGTCACCACTACACCCGTTATCTCGGTGATCTCTCCGGTGGCCAGATCCTCAAGAACATCGCCCAGAAAGCGATGAATTTGGCCGGAGATGACGGTCTCCACTTCTATGAGTTCGATGCCATCTCGGACGAGAAGGCCTTTAAGGGCACCTACCGCTCGGCCATGGACACCCTGCCGATCGATCAGCCCATGGCCGATCGGATCGTGGAAGAGGCCAACGAGGCCTTCCACCTGAACATGAACATGTTCAAGGAGCTCGAGGGCAACCTCGTCGCTGCCATTGGCAAGGTGCTCTTTGGTTTCCTGACCCGTCGCCAGCGCACCGGCAGCACCGAGACTGTCGCTGCCTGAGCTTGCGCCCCCTTCGCTTCTTAGTCCCCGGAACCACCGGTCGCTTTCGCTGTGGGGGGCTGCTCGTTGAGCTTCAAACCGCCCGCCTACTAGCGGGGTTGGGGCCCGTTGAGCTGGTGACCTACCGCCAGCGCGAAGAAGGCAGGCCATTCCTTGCTGACTTGCTGCGTGCCGAGCCCCTCCCAGGTGGCGCGGGGGGCGCTCTTTGGATTGTGAGCTGGGGCTTTGATGTCCCCTGGTTGCTGCGGCAGTTGCGCGGCCGCGCCTGTGCGTATCACGCCCACAGCAGCGGCTATGGCTTTCCCCTGCCGCCTGCTGTTCCTGTGTTGGCGGTGAGCCGCAACACCCTCGGTTATTGGGGTGACCTGGCTCCACGTAATCCGCTTTGCCTGGTGCCCAACGCCCTGAGTCCCGAGTGGCTGCAACGGGGAAAGCGGTGCGGCGATGGAGAGCGCAGCATTGATGTTCTGGTGCAGCAGCGCAAGACCAGTGCCTATGTCCTGAAGCAGTTGGTTCCTGCCTTGCAGGCCAAGGGCCTCCGGGTTGAGGTGCAATCCGGATGGGTTGAGGACCTGGTGGATTTGTTCAACAGCGCCAAGGTGGTGCTGTATGACTCGGCGGATTACTGGCGTGGTCGCGGCGTCACGGAGGGATTCGGACTGCCCCCCTTGGAGGCCTTGGCTTGCGGCTGTGTGGTGTTCAGCAGCTTGAACCATGCCTTGGCCGACAGCCTGGAGCCAGGCCGGATGGGCCATCAGCTGGGGGCAGGGACCCTGGCCGCAGATCTCGATGCCATCAGCGCTGCGGTGGCACAGCCCGCGGACTGGAGGCCCCAGCTCGAGACGCTCAATGACCTCTTGGCGGCCTCCAGCGAAGCGTCTCTGCTGGAGCATTGGCGTCAGGCCTTGGTTGCGGTCAACCAGCACTGGGACCGGATCTTGGCTGGTGAGCCTGCCCTGAAAGCCCCTCCTCTGTGGAGACTCCGGCTGAAGTCGAAACTCAGGCCAATCGGTTCGCTGGCTGGCCGTTTGCGGCCATAGCGCCTGGCTTGGAGCCATAGTTTGAGGCCATGCGCAGCCGAACCCTCGATCAGCTACGCCACCTGCTGAATCACCTGCCGCGGCGGCGGCGGTCGGCGTTGTGGATGTTGGTGCCGCTGTCGGTGGTGCCGGGTGTGATCGATCTGGCATCCGTGGCGGTGATCGCTCGCCTAACCGGCTCCTTGGTGGATTCCGATCTGGAGGATCGGCTGCCAGGCATCCATGTCTTTGGTGGGGACAGTGTCAACCAGAGCGTCTGGATGATCCTGGTCTTCATCCT
>NZ_JAFMFX010000108.1:0-3037 GCF_017855895.1 Vulcanococcus sp. CPBay_Sum15L08_68
TAGGTGCAGAGGCGATTGGGCAGCAACTCCTCCTCCACCTCGGCGATCACCGCATCGAACTTCAGCAGCTCCCGCACCAGGGCCCATTCCTGGGGTTCGCTGAACTGAAGCCCCCCTGCGGAAGCCGCATCCAGGTCGCCGCCCTTGCGGGCGATCCCAGCAATGCGGACCACGGCGTAGAGCAGGTAGGGAGCCGTATTGCCCTGCAGGGCCAGCATCCGATCAAAGCTGAACTGGTAGTTGGTGATTCGGTTCTGGCTGAGGTCGGCGTACTTCACCGCCGCCAGTCCGACGGTGTTGGCCACATGAGCGATGAAGGCCTCGTCCTCACTGCGGCCCTCCTCCTCCAGGCGGCGACGCAAGTCCGCCTCTGAGCGCTCGACGGCCTCATCCAACAGATCACGCAGGCGCACCGTGTCACCGGCACGGGTTTTCAGCTTCTTGCCGTCTTCCCCCTGCACCAGACCGAAGGGCACATGCTCCAGACGGGCCCCCTCGGGTAGCCAACCGGCGCGGCGGGCCACCTGAAACACCCCCGCAAAGTGGTTGGCCTGACCGGCATCGGTCACGTACACAACCCGGCGGGCTCCATCACCCTCCGGGGCTGAACCGAAGCGATAACGGATCGCCGCCAGGTCGGTGGTGGCGTAGTTGAAGCCGCCATCGCTCTTCTGAACGATCACCGGCAAAGGCTTGCCGTCTTTCCCGCTGACCCCCTCGAGGAAGACGCAACCGGCTCCGTCATCCACCACCAACAGCCCCGTGGCCTCCAGGTCGCGAACCACCCCCTCGAGATAGGGGTTGTAGAAGGACTCCCCCCGTTCGCTCAGGCGAATGTCCAGGCGGTCGTAGATCTTCTGGAACTCTCGGCGGCTCTGGTCACAGAGCAGCCCCCAGGCCTTCAGGGAGACCGGATCGCCCCCCTGCAGCTTCACCACCTCCTCCCGGGAGGTGGTCTGGAAGGCCTCGTCCTCGTCGAAGCGCTTTTTGGCCTCGCGGTAGAAGGCCACCAGGTCGCCCAGGTCCACCGCATCGGCGGTCTCCAGAGCCTCGGGGGCCACCTGCTTGAGGTGGGTAATCAGCATCCCGAACTGGGTGCCCCAATCGCCGACGTGGTTCAGCCGCAGGACCGGGTGTCCGCGGAACTCCAGAACACGGGCCAGGGAGTCGCCAATGATCGTGGAGCGCAGGTGCCCCACGTGCATCTCCTTGGCGATGTTGGGGCTGGAGAAGTCCACCACCACCGGCGCGGCCTGCTCCACAGCAGGTACGCCGAGGCGGGCATCCCCGAGGCGCTGCTGCACCTCCGCCGCCAAACGCTCAGGCTGAAGCGTGATGTTGATGAAGCCAGGGCCAGCAATCTGCGGCTCCTGGCAGAGGGCCATGAAGCCGTCGTCCGCCTTGAGTTGCTCCACCACCGCCTCGGCAATCTTGCGGGGGGGCTGGCCTAAGGGCTTGGCCAGGGGCAAGGCGCCATTGGCCTGAAAATCACCAAATTCGGGCTTGCTGGCCGGCGCGAGCTGGGGATCGAAGGCCTGGCCCGCCGCTGCCGCCTCAGGGAATGCCCGTTGCATTGCATCGCGCAGCTGGTTCTCCAGGGACTGGGCGATGCGAAGCATGGAGATGCGGGGGAGATCTTCAGATCATCCCTCTCCGCGGGAATGAACTCAGCTGGAGAAGCGCATGCTCAGGTCCAGCCAGCTGCTGCGGGTCACCGGTGCACTGGTTGAAATCAAATCCAGTCCTGTGGCGGCATAGGCCCGAAGCTGCTCCGGCTGCACCCCCGAAGCCTCCAGCACCACAGGGCGGCTGGTCAGGGCCCGCAGCTGGGGGACGAGCTCCAGCAGGGCCTCGGGGCTGAACTCATCGAGCAACACCCCATCGGCTCCGGCCTCAATCGCGGCCTGGGCCTCGGCGGCGGTCTCGGCCTCCACGATCACGCGCGCCGGCCAAGGTGCCCCTGAGCGAACAGCGGCGATCGCTGCGGCGACCCCACCGGCCCAGGCCAGATGGTTCTCCTTCAACATCGCCGCGTCATCCAGGCCGAGGCGATGGTTGACCCCACCGCCGCAGCGCACGGCGTACTTCTCCAGCACCCGCAAACCAGGCGTGGTCTTGCGGGTGTCCGCCAACCGGACTCCGCTGCCCTCCAGTTCAGCCACCAGCCGGGCCGTGGCCGTGGCGATCCCTGAGAGGCGCATCGCCAGATTCAGGGCCGTGCGCTCTGCCGCCACCAAGGCCGCCGCCTCGGCCTCCACGTTCAACAGGCGTTGGCCAGGGGTGACTGCGTCCCCATCTGCCACGAGCAGCTCCACGCTGGCGCTCTGATCGAGCTCGCGAAAGACGAAGTCCAGGAGCGGGCCGCCGCAGAACACCCCCGGGGCCTTGCTGATCCAATGGGCCCGGCAACGACCAGGGCGTAGGGCTGCAGCGCTGAGGTCGCCGCGGCCGATGTCCTCCTGCAACCAGTCGCGCAGCTGCTGCTGAAGAGCCGGCGTCAGTGGCAGCGGTGCGGCGCTCATCCTGAATTCAGCGTGATGGACCCAGGGGCAGCTTGCCCGAGCTCTTGGTCCTATTTGCCAATGCAGAAGCGCGAGAAGATTCGATCGAGGACCGCCTCGGTCACTTCGGCCCCAGTGATTTCCCCAAGGGAGCGCACCGCAGCCCGCAGGTCGATCGTCCAGAAGTCCCAAGGCAACTGCTGCTCACCCGCCTCGAGGGTGCGCTGCAGGCTCGCCGCCGCTGACACCGCCAGATCCAACTGCCGTCGATTCAGGGCCACCTGCAGCCCCTGCTCACCGCCCTGGCCGCAGCTCTGCAGCAGGCGATCCACCAGGGCCTCATGCCCCTCACCGGTCAACGCACTGATGCAAACGTCGGCATGGGCGGCAGGCTCCGCCGCGGGCTGATCCGCCTTGTTGGCCACCACCAGATGGGGGATGCCCTGTGGAAGGGAAGCCAGCAGCGCCTGGTCCTCCGCCAGCCAACCCTGGGCCCGGTCAAACAGCAGCAGCACCACATCCGCCGCCTGCAGCGC
>NZ_JAFMFX010000109.1:0-3035 GCF_017855895.1 Vulcanococcus sp. CPBay_Sum15L08_68
GTGCACTTCCAGGACATCATCCAGACCCTGAACCGTTTCTGGGCCGAGCGGGGTTGTCTGATCCTTCAGCCCTACGACACGGAGAAGGGTGCGGGAACGATGAGCCCCCACACGGTGCTGCGGGCCATTGGTCCTGAGCCCTGGGCGGTGGCCTATCCCGAGCCCTGCCGCCGGCCCACCGATGGCCGCTATGGCGATAACCCCAACCGAGCGCAGCACTACTTCCAGTACCAGGTGCTGATCAAGCCCAGCCCGGATGCGATCCAGGAGACCTACCTGGCCTCGCTGGAGGCCCTGGGGATCCGCGCCAAGGAGCACGACATCCGCTTTGTGGAGGACAACTGGGAGTCCCCCACCCTGGGCGCCTGGGGTGTGGGCTGGGAGGTCTGGCTGGATGGCATGGAGGTGACCCAGTTCACCTACTTCCAGCAGTGCGGCGGCATCGACTGCCGGCCGGTGTCGATCGAAATCACCTATGGCCTGGAGCGTCTGGCCATGTATCTCCAGGACGTCGAGAGCATCTGGGATCTCTCCTGGGATGGGAACCGCTCCTACGGCGACATCTGGTTGCCGTTTGAGAAGGGCCAGTGCACCTACAACTTCGAGGCCTCCAATCCTGAGCGCCTCAAGCAGCTGTTCGCGATCTATGAGGCCGAGGCGGCGGACCTGGTGGCCAAGAAGCTGCCGGCTCCGGCCCTGGACTTTGTGCTGAAGTGCAGCCACACCTTCAACCTGCTGGAGGCCCGCGGCGTGATCTCGGTGACGGAGCGCACCGCGACAATTGGCCGCATCCGCAACCTGGCCCGTCAAGTCGCCGAGGCCTGGCTGGAGGAGCGCGAGGCGTTGGGGTTCCCGCTGCTTAAGCAAGAGGCGGCGGTCGCGGCCTAACTGCGGGAACGCTCACCCCAGTCCGGCTGGGGTGAGGTTTGCCGCTGCTGCTGTTGTGCGGAGCCCTGGCGGCGTTGTCGCTTGGGGTGCTGCCCCTTCCGCTCGCTGCTCGAACAGCTCTGGCCGTTCTGCTGGGGCTGCTTCAGCTCTATGGCTGCAGCCGTCGGGGCTGGCCGTTGTTGAGGCGGCTGGCGCTGCTCTTGGCCTTGCTGCTGCTGGGGACCTGGGGCTGGATCGGCCGTCCCCATCCCTTGGCGGCGGACCCGGTGCATTGGATCCCGGCGGCGCAGCGTTCCGTCCCGGTCCAGCTCCAGGCCGGCCTGCTCCAGGACACGCGTCCCATGGGCGAGGGCTGTGCGGTGTTGGCGGAGCTGCCGCAGGGGCGGCTGCGTTTGCGCTTTCGCCCTTGCCCGCAGCTCCAGCAGGGCTGGCGGCTGCAGCTTGAGGGACGCCTGCAGCGCTTGCGTTCGGGACCGCACCCCCTGCTGCCTGGGGCGGCGGAGCGTTTGGCCGGCAAAGGGGTCTGGAGTGAACTCCAGGTTGAGCGCTGGAGCCTGATCGCCCGCCCGCCCACACCCCTGGCGGATCTGCGGCGACGGATTGCGGCGGAACTGCGGCGGGTAGGCGGAGAGCAACAGGGGGGGCTGCTGGCGGCGTTGGTCCTGGGGCAGGCGATGGTCCCCTTGCCGCTGAGCGTCAAGGAGGCCTTCCGCGCGGCGGGGCTCTCCCATGCCCTGGCGGCCAGTGGGTTTCACCTGAGCGTCCTGCTTGGGGCGGTGCTGCTGCTGACGCGCCGTGCTTCGGCCCTGGTGCGCTGGCCGGCGGCCTTCGGGGCGATGGCGCTGTTTGGCCTGCTGGCGGGTGGTCAGGCCTCGGTGGTTCGGGCCCTGTTGATGGGGGCGATGGCGTTTGTCCTGAAGGAGAGCGGCCGGCGTTCGCGGCCCTTGGCCTTGTTGCTGCTCTGTCTGCTGTTGATGCTGCTTTGGCGCCCCAGCTGGCTGCTGGATGTGGGCTTTCAGCTGAGCGCGGCGGCCACGGCGGGTTTGATCCTCTCGGCCGGCCCGCTGGAGGAGCGGTTAGGCCTTTGGCTCCCGAGCTGGGCCGCCGGCGCAATGGCGATTCCCCTGGCCGCCTCGCTCTGGACCCTGCCGCTGCAGCTGCTGCACTTCGGGGTGGTGCCCAGTTACGCCGTCCTGGCCAATGTCCTGGCCGCTCCGCTGCTGACGCCCCTGACCTTGGGGGCCATGGCGATGGCCCTGACGGCGGTGCTTCTCCCACCGCTGCTCGCGGCCATGGCATTCCTGCTGGTGCCGCTGGCCCAGCTGTTGCTGGCCCTGGTGCAGCTGATGGCGGGCTTGCCGCTGGCCCAGTTGCCGATCGGCCGGCTGGGACCGCTGTTGCTGTTGCTCGCTTTGGCGGGACTGCTGCCGTGGTGGCTGCCGGCGGCACGCCGCTGGCGCCTGTTGCTGTTGCCGCTGCTGCCGCTGGCCCTCGGCCTGCGCCTCTGGCAGCAGAGCCGAGACCAGTTGCTGCTGGTGCGTCAGGCGCCGCGTCAGTGGATCGTGGCGCGCCACCAGGGCCGGGCTGGCCTGGTGAGCCTGAAGGCCGACCCCAGCAGTTGCCGCCGCGCGGAGCAACTGGCCCAGGGACTGGGGATTGCCCGCTTCGATTGGCTGCTCCTGCTGGATCCGCTGCCGGCCGAGCCCAAGGGCTGTTGGTCGCGCCTGGCGCTGACGACGGTCGATCGGCTCTTGCCGCAGCAGCGCCTCAGGAGTCCGGGCTTGGAGGTGAGCCGCCTCAGCGCCGATAGCCAGGGCCTTCTGCTGAGCGCTGGGCGGCAGCGCTGGCAGGTGCTGCCCGATCGGCAGGCCTGGTGGAGCTGGCGTCGCCAGGGCCGCGGCGGCGGCTCGCTCTGGCTGGGTTTTGTGCCAACGGCGCGCGAGCGAAGGGAGCTCCAAAGCCGCCGGGGGCTTGCGGCCTGGTGGCCCCCTGCCGGTTCCACCAGCGGATGGCACCAGAGCTGAGCTGGCGGCTTGATCCGTACACTGGCCGGGTCGCCTGGAGAGGTGGCTGAGTGGTCGAAAGCGAACGACTCGAAATCGTTTGAAGGGCAACCTTCCGTGGGTTCGAATCCCACCCTCTCCGTT
>NZ_JAFMFX010000006.1:0-48510 GCF_017855895.1 Vulcanococcus sp. CPBay_Sum15L08_68
TTGGTGAAGGCGTCGAACATTGATTAACTCCTGTTCTCGACGTGAGTCGGGGAGAAGGGATGAGGGGGAAGTGAATCAGGGAACCCAGGGGGCTGAGCACTGATCACGGAACCAACCGAGCAAGCAGACCGGAAGGCCGCCCCATCGCTTGGCCCGACCATTGTTGGACATGCCTATGGCTGTCATCAGATCTGCTTAACAAACGGTCATCGGAGAGCCCAGATCGACTGGCCTGCAATGGATCTCCCGAATGAGAGAAGGGTCGCAGGCGCGGCTCGCGCGCCCACAAACGCCAACAAAAAAGCCCCCTGCATGCAGGGGGCTAAAGGACGCGGCGATCAAACCGCTGGGTGCCTCAAAACTCAGTCGGCGTCGACGCCGCCGCTGACCTGGACGCCGGTGATCTTGCCGCCCATGCGCTGAACCATGCGCATGGTTTCGTTCATCCGGGTGTAGGGCACGTTCATGACCACATCCGCAGTGCGGGAGTAGTCGTTGTTGGCCAGACCGGTCACGGTGAAGGACACCTGACGGTCGTTGCTGAAGCTGGTGCCGCGGTTGCCTGCAGAAACCTTCATCGGAATGCGGGGGTAATCAGATCAGAACAGGAACCGATCAGTTGACCGGAGTGATGCTGGCGATCCGGCCGCCCTCGCGGTGGATCTGCTGCTGGTACTGGAGCAGCTTGTTGAAGGGGATGAAGCGCACGCGGTTGCTGCGCTTGTGCAGGCGGTAGTTGTTGAAGCCTGCGATCTCCACGCGGAAGGTGCGACCCTCTTCGCCGGCACCGACGCCCTGGCGGGTGACGCCATCGGCGGTGACCTTGCGGAAGGCGTTGCCCTTGGCGTTGGGGCTCACGACGGGAACCGGCTGCTCGGCGTGAACGGAGGGGTTCAGGCGGGACTGGTTCTTGGTCAGATCACCCTTGACGGACGCAGCAGCGCCACGGGCGAGCTGCAGCATGTAAGAGAACTGCAGGCCCTGCTGGCCGACGGAGTAGTTCCAACCATGCAGGTAGGGAACACCTTCCTCACCAAAGCGCTCCTGGTACTCGGCGCTATCCAGGTAAGAGTCGATCTCGGCTTCAAAACCCTGCTCCTGCAGGATCGTGAAGTGGTGCAGCATCTCGGCCTTGTTCTGGGGAGCGCGGCCCAGCAGATGCTTGAAGTTGAGCTCGATGAAGCGGTAAGCGTTCGTGCTCTCGAAGAACTTGGTGCGGTAGAGGCCACTCTTGGCCACCTGGCGCACAAACTCACGCACGCTCAGATAACCGCGCTTGAAGAGCGATTCAGGGCCCTCGAGACGCTCGCTGGCCATGACGTACTGGTTGCCGAGCACCTGCTGGTAGACGGCACGGATCAGAGCGGCCTTGTCGTCGCAGGAACCGGTGGTCCAGTTCTCATTGACGCGGTTGTTGGCGTAACGCTCGATGCCCAGATAGGCAGCGTTGGCAAGGGTCATGGGCTTGGGGTGCGTGCTGAGGGCGTGGTGACGCGCCGGTTGGCAACCTGCGCAAATTGATGCCAAGACCGGATCCTATGGGGGCCGTTTGCCATCCTCTAGGCCCTTTCAGAAACGTTACAAAAATCAGCCCTGGCGTCAGGGTGGAACGCCGATACCATCCGGCCAAATGCATTGCGTCCAGGGATGTCTGCCACTCCATCCACCGCCGCAGGTTCCGCAACGGAAGGCTCCATGCCCTTGCGGCTCAGCAGCCAGCTCGAGGCCCTGAGTCAAGTCGGAGAGACCCTGACCTTCCGCCTGCTTGAGCTGGAAGAGCGCTTGACGGCCATCGAAGCGCAGCTGGAGGAGCTCAGCACCAGCAGTGGCCCCGAGCTCCAGGCCAGCGACGCCGCCGAGATGCTGGCGGGAACCGAAGAGCGCATCGCCCGCCTGGAAGAGCTGCTAAGCACCCCGCAACAACCGCAACGCCTCAACCTGGTGCGCCCCCTGGGGCACATGGATCCCCAAACAGAAAGCCCCTCCGCCGGCTTTGAGCCAGAGGAGGAGCAGCTGGATCACGATCCCTTCCCGCAGGACGAGGAACAACCCTTTATGGACGAGCTAATCGCCTGATCAGCCGGCTGCACCGGTGCTGAGCATCGACCCTGCCGAGGTCAGGATCACGCGCAGCACCTCGAGGCCGCCGATGGCCGCCAGAGCCAGCCAGGCCTTCTGTGCAAAGGCCGGAGGCTGACCGCCGGCCCAAGCCGCTGACATCTGACCGCCACTGAACTGGGCACCGCCACCAGCAAACGGATTAGCCGGGGCACGGCGTGCGGAGACCTCACGCCAGTAGGCGTCGTAGCGAGGTGCCTGTTGGTTGAAAGGCATCTGGGCCTTGGCATGGCCGGCCAGGGCCCGTCCGCGCTGATAGGGAACCTCATCAAAGCCGAAGTTCTCCAGGTATTCCTGGGAGTCCAGCAGGGTGTTCACCAGGCCCTCAAGACCCTGGTTGGCAATCACGATTGACCAGGCAATGCGCTCTTGATCACCGTTGACCTCACGGCCCAGGACCCGGCCGACCAACTGCTCCACCACCCGGTAGTTGCTGTTGCACTGGTAGAAGCCCTGCTGAAATTTGCGGGAGAGCAACAACCCGCGCACAAAGTCACGGACGGTGATGTCGCCATTGCGCAGTTGGCTCTCGAGCATCGGCTCGCGATCCACCTTGAAGGCATGGAACAGGATCTGGCGATAGGCACGCTCGATCTGCTCCTCCACATCCCCGTGGCTCCGTGGGGCTTCATCACCACCGATGGCGAAGTTGTCGACCCGGGCGTTCTGGGTAATCGGCTTCGGATCTAGCAGCGGTAATGCCATATCAAGGGAAAAAACCTCGCCGGCGAACCTATCGATGGGTTTTCGCTGAACGCACTGCGGCCGCGAAGATCACATACAGCTTCATTCCCCGCAATCAAGCTTCACCAACAAGCAGCTCTAGAGGGTGAGCCAGTCCGCGGGTAATTCAGCGCTGTAGTCCGCCACCCGTTCAAATTCAAACGGCCCCGCCAGGGAGCCCCAGAGCTGCTCATGGGTCTGAGGGTCATGGCCGCGATCAATGGTTCGCATGCCGCGCGCTCCCAGCTCAAAGCTGCTCACCAGATAGGAGGTCGCGCCTTTGCGCTCCACCAAGCAGCGGCAGCCGGGCTCAACTTCTCCTTTGAAGCCCTCGGGGGTTTCCTCCACCACATAGGCACAGCCCTCCAGGGGAGTCAGATCAGCGGCGGTGATCTGAGCGCGGAGCTCCGCGTTATCGATCGCCCCCCAGAAGCGTTGGTCGTCGCGGATCGCCTGGTTGTGAATCACCAGACCATTGCCGCGCTGCTCAGCCTTCAGCACCCGCAACCGGTAGGGCGCCGCAGGGTTGATCGCATAGGACTGATCGAGCAGCAGAGAGCCCGGCTCCAGCTGGGGCAGCGGCCGGAACTTCACCAGGATGTGGGCGTAAAGCGGCGGGTTCTCGAAGGCCTGATGCTCGTTGCTGAACCCAGCACTCAATTGACGCAGAAGGCGGGCAAAGGGGCTGCTCATCAGCAACTGGTGGTTGCCGGGATCCTATGGGCTGCCGGCTAAAGGCCCAGGAGACGAATTCGAAAGTCAGCCACCTGGCTGGCCCGATCGGGATTACTCAACATGAAGGGGTGCTCACTGCACTCCGCGATGGCCTGCTGCTTTTTTTCGTCGGTGGACAGCCCCTCGTGGCGACCGGTCGACTGATGACGCTTCCAGGCCGCGTCAAACACCATGCCAAAGCTGTCGGCGTTATCGAACAGCTCACCCGGCTTCTCAGGGATATGGATCGGCATGACAAGCGGACAAGCTGACGCTTGAAGGCTACGAGGTTGAAGATGCCAGGACCCAGATTTGAACTGGGGACACGGCGATTTTCAATCGCCTGCTCTACCAACTGAGCTATCCCGGCCCGTCGCTCGCGCGACCTGCGGATCTTAGATCACGGCCCCCCTCGGCTTCGGGGAGAAGGGCCATCTGGATCAGCCGTTTCAGGCCTGCGGCATCGCCCGCAACATCGCCACCAGGGTGCGGTGGGCATCCTCACTGTCACTCAGGGTGTGATCGAAGCGAACTTCGACGCTGGCCCCGTCGACCTCCAACTCCATGGCCTCCGGACGGACAGCCACCATCCGCGCCGCCCCTGGGGCCTCGATGCCGCCGTAGTGGCGGGCGTAGGCCAGGACCGCCTCAGCGTGGTCGTCATTCATGTGCTTACAGATCCGATCACTCACGGCGGAGGTGAGAGGGTCAGCGGCCATCGGGATCCTGCGGATCGGCTGATTCTGAAGCCTGCCCTAGGCCCCTGCGAAGCGCTGCCAGAGCAGAAGACCCAGACGGATTCCCGAGAAGCCCACGTAGCCCGCCAGGATCACAAACAAGCCAATCGAGAGCCAGGAGGCGAGGCGTTCCTTCACGGGGGGCAGACAGCAGAGAGCGCCAGTCTGGCCATGCCCGAGGCCGCGCTGCACTGGGGCCGGTTCAGCACCGGAACCCCCAGGATGCGTTGACGGATCAGCCGCCACTGGGGATTGCGGGCCCCACCGCCCAAGCTGATCACCCGCTGAACCGGCTCAGCGCCCAGGCGCTGCAGGGCCGCCCAGCCCTGGGCCTCAATCCGCGCCAAACCCTCCAGCAATCCCTGCAGGTAGAGCGCATCGCTGATGGGCCGGGGCTCCAGGACCGGCTCCAGGGTCGGATCGTCCACCGGGAAGCGCTCGCCGGGCCGAGGCAGGGGCCGAAGCGCCAGGCCGCTGCTGGAGCGCGGATCAATCTGACGACTCAACTCAACGAGGAGGGCATCGGAGAAGAACTGGCGCAGGACCCCAGCCCCGGCATTGGAGGCGCCCCCCACGAGCCACCGGCCCGCCACCCGATGACAACTGATGCCCGGTCCCGCTAGCGGTTGCGCCGCAAATTGCTTGAGCACCAAGGTGGTGCCGAGCACCGTCACCCCATCACCGGGCTGGGGATCAGCCGCCAGGACCGCGGCATTGGCATCGGTGCTGCCCGCCACCACCTGGCACGGGGCCGGTAACCCCAGGGCGCTCCGGGCGTTCTGCGAGAGGGGCCCAAGGACCGCGCCGGAGCGCACCACCTCCGGCAGCGCCGCACTCCAGGGTTGCTCAGCAATGGCGCCTTGCCAGCACTGCCGGCCCAGGTCCCATCCCAGGCGGAGGTTGTTGCCTTCCTCGCCGAAGCGCCAGTCCCCAAGCAACCACCCGCTCAGCCAGTCGGCCTGATGACGCATCAGGAGGGAGCTAGAGCCACTCCCCTCGAGCAAGCGCAGCACCCGGGCCAGGCTGCCACTGGCACTGGCGGCTGGAGCAGAAGCGCTGCCCGCCAGCACGGCTGCCGCCGAGGCCTGCTCAGGGCAGGCCAGGAAATAGGGCAGGGCCTGGCCCCTGGGATCGCCATTGGCGGCGCAGGCCAGCACGGTGCCCGAGGTGCCATCGACCGCGACAGCGGCCACCCGATCACGCAGCTCTTGAGGCAACTCTGCGCAGAGGGAAACCACCCCCTCGCGCCAGCCCTGGGGGTCCTCAAAACAGCGGGGGTAGTTCGCAGATCGCTCCGCCAGCAGGGTGCCGGAGGGATCCATCAGTGCCAGACGCAGGCCACTGGTACCCAGGTCAATCCCTAGGCCCAGGGGCTCACGGCTGGCTGCAATCAAGCGGCGGCAGCTTGCTTGAGGGTTGCAGCGACGGCCTCGACGTTCTCCCAGGGGAGGTTCAGGTCACTGCGGCCGAAGTGGCCGTAAGCAGCGACGTCCTGGTAGAAGTCTCCGCCGCGCTGCTGGGGCAGGTTGCGCAGGCCGAAGGTGTCGATGATCGCGCCGGGGCGCAGATCGAAGTTCTCCTGAACCAGGGCGGTGAGGGCGTCATTGCTGACCACGCCGGTGCCGAAGCTCTCGACCAGGATGCTGACCGGCTTGGCCACACCGATGGCATAGCTCAGCTGAACCTCAGCCTTGCGGGCCAGACCCGCGGCCACCAGGGCCTTCGCCACGTAGCGAGCGGCATAAGCCGCGGAGCGGTCCACCTTGGTGGGATCTTTGCCGGAGAAGGCACCACCGCCATGGCGGGCATAGCCGCCATAGGTGTCAACGATGATCTTGCGGCCGGTGAGACCGGCATCCCCTTGGGGACCACCGACCACGAACTTGCCGGTGGGGTTCACCAGGAAGCGGGTGCTGTCCTTAGAGGGCTTCAGGCTGAGGTCCGCGGTGGCGGGCTCCACCACATGGCTCCAGAGGTCCGCCGAGATGCGCTCACGGATGGCCTTCTCTTCGCTCACCCCATCGATCTCAGAGATGTGCTGGGTGGAGATCAAGATCGTGTCGATCGCCACGGGCTGGTCGTTCTCGTAAACGACGCTGACCTGGGTTTTGCCGTCAGGCAGCAGATAGGGGAGGGTGCCGTTGTGGCGCACCTCAGCCAGGCGCCGCGAGAGGCGGTGGGCCAGGCTGATGGGGAGCGGCATCAGCTCCGGGGTCTCGTTGCAGGCGAAACCAAACATGATTCCCTGGTCACCCGCACCGACCAGATCCAGGGGGTCACCGGCGTGGTCGTCGGCCTCGTTCACGCCCTGGGCAATGTCCGGCGACTGCTGATCCAGGGCCACCAACACGGCACAGCTATTGGCATCGAAACCACCTGCGCGAGCGCCGGAGTAGCCGATCTTCTCGATCACACCGCGCACCAGGCCGATGTAATCGACCTTGGCGGTGGTGGTGACCTCACCAGTAATCAGGCAAAGCCCGGTGTTGACTACGGTTTCGCAGGCCACCCGGGACGCCGGGTCCTGAGCCAGCAGGGCGTCCAGCACCGCATCACTCACCTGGTCGCAGATCTTGTCGGGATGACCTTCGGTCACCGACTCCGAGGTGAAGACGTAACGACTCATTCCCGAGTGAAGCCACTAATGCGTAGGGGCCAACTTAGGGGAGCGACGCACGCTCAACTCACTCCAGGCATGCACCAACGGATGCGGCTCCGCCAAGGGCGGTGGCGTGCGCCAGGCCGCGGTGTAACCCAGCGCCAAGGGATGGGGAATCCCTGCAGCGACGGCCATGCGCAGATCACTGTTGGCGTCGCCGATCAGGGCGCAGCGGCGCGGTTCAACGCCGAGCTCCGCGCACAGCCCGTGGACCGCCGCCGGGTCGGGTTTGCGCGGTCGATGCTCGGCGCTCCAGAGCCCGCAGAAGTAATCCCGCAGTCCATGGGCCCTGAGGAAGTGCTCAATGCCGGCCATGTCGTCGTTGCTGATCACAGCGCAACGCACCCCGGCCAATCGCAACTGCTCAAGCCAAGGCAGAAGGCCCTCGGTCGTCGCGCTCGTGGGCAGCGGGGCATCCGTGGAGCGGCGGGCATCCACGGCATCAGCCTCGGCAAAGACCCGCTCACTCAGGGCCAGCGCCTCGGGCCAGCCCAGACCGACCTGAACCAAGGCGGTGGCCGTCGCGATCAGGTTGTGATCGCGGCTAGCCACCGCCGTGATCCCCGCGGGACAGACGGAATCGGCACGCAGGCCATAGGCCCGTTGCAGCAAATCCTTGAGCGGCTCACGCCGCTCGGAGCTGACCAGCTCCAGACAGAGAAAAACCCTGGCTTCCGCCAGGGTGAGTAGCTGGGGCTCACTGATGCTGAGGGTGCCGTCCTTGTCGAACAGCACCGCATCAATGGCTCCAAGCTCCGTGCCACGCAACAGGAGCTCAGCCATGGCTCAGCTTCACTCGTAACCCATTTCGCCGTCTTCAGCCTGCTCAAGCAGCATCTGCTTGTAGCGAGCGGCCATTTCCTCAGCCTTCTCGAAGACCTTCTGGGGATCGGTGAGCATGTCACCGGGCTCGGGCTCGAGGGCTTTGGTCGAGAGGGAGATACGACCACGCTCGGCGTCGAGGTCGATGATCATGACCTTCATCTGGTCATTGACATTGAGGACCGTGTGAGGGGTCTCAATGTGCTCGTGGCTGATCTCAGAGATGTGCAGCAGGCCGCTGACACCACCGATGTCGATGAAGGCGCCGTAGGGCTTGATGCCGCGGACGGTACCGATGACCACTTCGCCCACTTCCAGGCGGTTCATCTTGCGCTCCACCAGGGCGCGGCGATGGCTGAGGACGAGGCGGTTGCGCTCTTCGTCCACCTCAAGGAACTTCAGGGGCAGGAACTCAGCAACCAGCTCTTCCTTGGGCTTGCGGGTGCTGATGTGGCTGCCGGGGATAAAGCCACGCAGACCTTCCACACGCACCAGTGCACCACCACGGTTGGTGGCAAACACTTCGCTGTAGATGGTGGCGTCTTCCTTCTGCAGCTGACGAACACGCTCCCAGGCGCGCTGGTACTCGATCCGGCGGATCGAAAGGGTGAGCTGACCGTCCTCGTTCTCTTCGCTGAGGATGAAGAACTCGCGCTCTTCGCCGGGCTCGAGCACGTCGCTGATGTGCTCAACACGGTTGATCGACACCTCCTGCATGGGCATGAAGGCGGCGGTCTTGGCGCCGATGTCAATCATCGAGCCCTTGGGCTCGATGGCGAACACGGTGCCCTTCACCACGTCGCCAGGCTTGAAGTTGTAGTCGTACTTGCTCAGCAGCGACGCGAACTCATCCAGGGTGAAGCCAACGCCGTCGAGATCGCGGGCCACAGCACGGCTGCTGGGGTCGTCGGCGCTGGGCACCTCTTCCGGAATATCCAGATCGAGCTCAGCAGCAGCGTCAACCACGTCTTGATCGACAGCCTCAACGGCCACGTCGGTCTCGCTGGTGTTGAGATCGGAAGGGGTCACGGTCATGGAGAGTCGGCGGACTGCCCGAGGCAGCGCGAAGGAACCGATGCGTCAGCCGCCACCGACGCAGGGGAATCCAAAACTATAGAGGTCAGCTGCGGACGGGCCCTTCAGGCGTCTCTAACCAACCGCTGCCAAGGATTTGCCCTTGGGCTTGCGGTTCAGACCGTCCAAGGTGGCGACGAAATCGGCAACGCTCTGAAACTGGCGGTAGACCGAGGCAAACCGGATGTAGGCCACATCGCTCATCCCCGCCAGGTGCTGCAGGGCTAATTCGCCGATGTCCTTGCTGGAGACTTCGCGGCCCGTGCGCCCCTGAAGCTCCAACTCCAGTTCATCGACGACCAGCTCAAGACGGCTGGGCTCGAGCCCGGTTTTATCGCAAGCCCGCAGCAGACCATGCAGCAACTTGCTGCGGTTGAAGGCCTCACGATTGCCGCTGCGCTTCAAGACCGTGATCGGCGCCGTCTCCACCCGCTCGTAGGTGGTGAAGCGGAACTCGCAATTCAGGCACTCCCGACGGCGACGCACACTCCGGCCGGTGTCCGCGGAACGCGATTCGAGAACGCGGCTATCGGTGTGCTGACAGGAGGGGCACTGCATGCCCGAGATTCCGCCCGAGAAGATGCTCAAGTTTAGACAGAACAATTGCCTTTGAGAAGGGCTGCCGCAACTTGGGTCTTGCCAAGCAACAGGCCAACTCCCGGCGCGAGCCGGTGAGACTCAGGTGTCAATCAAGATCCCGCCAAGTCGAAATGAGATTGCCTTAAGGGAAGCCACGGCGTTCAAGCAACAAAAAACCCCCGCTTTTGGCGGGGGTCGTTGAACTCCTGAGAGTCAAATCACTTGCCGATCTTCGGGGGATCGCGGAAGGCGATCGCGAAAAACAGGGTGGAGATGGCTAACGCCAGGATCAGGATGTAAGCGAAGCTTTCCATGAGTTACCTCCGAGGCGCTCAGCTGAGGGTGGTGCCTGCGGGGGGCACGTAGCCCTCCGGCAGACGACGGGTGGAACGGTCGCCCAGTTTCTGGAACAGACCGAACTCAACCTGCTCACCGAGATCGGGGTCGATACCGGCGAACACATCGCGGTAGAGGGTGCGAGCACCGTGCCAGATGTGACCGAAGAAGAACAGCAGCGCGAAGCAGGCGTGTCCGAAGGTGAACCAGCCGCGGGGTGAACTGCGGAAGGTGCCGTCAGAGTGATAGGTCTCACGGTCGAACTCGAAGGCTTCGCCGAGCTGGGCCTTACGAGCCAGGCGCTTCACGTCAGCAGGATCGGTGAAGGTCTGACCGTTGAGGGCGCCGCCATAGACGGTGGCGGTCACGCCGGTCTGCTCGAAGGAGTACTTCGCTTCAGCGCGGCGGAAAGGAATGTCAGCGCGGACGATGCCCTGGCTGTCTTCCAGAACCACAGGGAAGTTCTCGAAGAAGTTGGGCAGACGACGCACCTCGAGATCACGACCCTGGCTATCGGTGAAGGACACGTGTCCGAGCCAGCCGGTGGGCAGGCCATCACCGTTCACCATCGGACCCACGCGGAACAGGCCGCCTTTGGCAGGGCTGTTGCCGACGTAGTCGTAGAAGGCGAGCTTCTCAGGAATCTGGGCGTAGGCCTGTTCCTTGGTGGCACCGTTGTCCAGAGCGGTCTGAACGCGGCGGTTGATCTCGGTCTTGAAGTAACCCTGGTCCCACTGGTAGCGGGTCGGGCCAAAGAGTTCGATCGGGGTCGCTGCAGCGCCGTACCACATGGTTCCGGCCACGATGAATGCGGCAAAGAACACAGCGGCAATGGCGCTGGCGAGAACGGTCTCGATGTTGCCCATCCGAAGAGCCTTGTAGAGGCGCTCGGGCGGACGGGTGGTGATGTGGAAGATGCCGGCAATGATGCCGACGATGCCTGCGGCGATGTGGTGGGCAACGATGCCACCGGGGTTGAAGGGGTTGAAGCCCTCAGGTCCCCAAGAGGGTTGAACCGCTTCAAGGTGGCCGGTGACGCCGTAGGGGTCAGAGACCCACATACCGGGGCCGAACACACCGGTCAGGTGGAACGCACCAAAACCAAAGCAGCCAAGGCCAGCCAGCAGCAGGTGGATGCCGAAGATCTTGGGGAGGTCCAGAGCAGGCTCGCCAGTGCGAGGGTCCTGCCAGATCTCCAGATCCCAGTAGGTCCAGTGCCAGATGGCGGCCAGCATCAAGAGGCCACTAAAAACGATGTGAGCAGCTGCCACACCTTCGAAGCTCCAGAAGCCGGGGTCAACACCGGTGGCACCGGTGATGCTCCAGCCGCCCCAGCTATCCGTCACGCCCAGGCGAGCCATGAACGGCATGACGAACATGCCCTGGCGCCACATGGGGTTGAGCACCGGGTCGGAGGGATCGAAGATGGCCAGCTCATAGAGCGCCATGGAGCCGGCCCAGCCAGCAACCAAGGCAGTGTGCATGAGGTGCACGGCGAGCAAACGGCCCGGGTCGTTAATCACGACCGTGTGCACCCGATACCAGGGCAATCCCATGGGGGTCAGGTCCGAGGAAACAATCCAGCCTTCCGCTTCAGAAAACCGAAATCGGAAGTCAGCGCGATCAGGGTTTGCCAGCGAAAGCCAGCAGACACTTGATCCGTGCTCGCGATCGTAAGGGGTTCAGCTGACGGAACGTTTTGATCGCCGCCGAGCTGAAACGTGCCGTGACGGGAAAACGACGCTGGGGCCCAAAGGCGTGGCCCCACCCGCGGCGGCGCGGTTACAAATCGCAATCCATTCCCTCAGAATGGAGGAATTCCGAACCTCCAGCCATGCCCGTCATTCGTTTTGTTCGCGAGGGGCGGGATGTGGAGTGCTATCCGGGCGAGAACCTGCGCGAGGTCGCCCTGCGCGAGGGACTTGAGCTCTATGGCCTGAAAGGACAGCTCGGGAACTGCGGCGGCTGCGGGCAGTGCATCACCTGTTTTGTTGATGTGGTGGGCGAAAGCAGTCCCGGCAGCCTCAGTGGCCGGACCGCCGTCGAGGAGCAGAAACTGCGCCGCCGTCCCCAGACCTGGCGCCTGGCCTGCCAAACCCTGGTCCAACAATCGGTGCTGGTGCTGACCCGGCCCCAGGTGCGTTTTGGGGACGCCGAGGCGCGCATCGCTGCGGCCAAAGCCAGCCCTCTACCCGCCGGACCCACGGCCTGGCCCGAGCCGGAGCCCCAAGACGAGGACAGCCTGGAATCCGCTGAGGACGCCGAAAGCACAACGAGGGATGAAGAGGCCTGATCAAGCCCCGTTGGCGGTGATACGGTCACCGAGCTCAAGACTTTTGCGATGGAAACCAACGACCTCGGCTTCGTCGCCAGCCTGATGTTCGTGCTGGTTCCGACGGTGTTCCTGATTGTTCTGTACATCCAGACCAGCAGCCGCCAGAGCTGACCGCTCCAGTTCAATGGTTCCGAAAAACCCTGGACGCATCCATGTGATGCATCCGGGGTTTTCTTTGTCTCAGTTCTGAATCAGCAGCAGAACAGCGAAAACCCCCTAGGGCCTGGAGTCCTAGGGGGTTTCTTCTTACTCGAGTCAGCCGCGACTGCAGGCGGCTACTGACGCCCTTCGGGTTCGCGCACCAGAAGAACCGGAGCCGGTGCATGGACCCTGATGTAGTCACTCACCGAGGACCCGAGCAGACGATCGATATCGACCAGCCCGCGGGCCACCAGGGGACGACGGTCCTGCGAAGCAATCACGACCAAGTCAGCCTTGTGCTCTTCAGCGGCCTGACAGAAGCCGCGTCCGATGTCACCGGTGCCGTGGATCGCCTTCATCTCCACACCAAAGCCGCGGGCGCGCTGGACAGCCTTATCGAGCAACTCGTCGGCAGGGGTTGAACCGCCACGGGACGGCGCGATGTCCTGGCGGCTGATGTGAACGCCGAGCAGGCTGCTGCCGGGCACATCGCGCACTAATTCACAGGCCAGCTTCAGGGCATCGTCGCCAACGCCAGTGCCATCGATCGCCACCATCACGCGGTTGATGTGACGGACATAAAGGTCGTCACGCACCAGCAACATCGGGCGAGTCGAGAGCTGGAAGACGTACTGGCTGGCGCTGTTGCTCAGGATCGACTGGAGCCGGCCCAGGCCCCGCGAGCCCATCACGATCAGGTCGGCATCAAGCTCATCGGCCACCTTCAAGACCGTTTGCTTGGTGTCGCCCTGGCGAATGATCGTGTTGACCTCCGAAGGATTCAGCCCCAGCCGCTGAACGGCTTCAGCAACAATTCCAGCGGCTTTTTGGGAGTGCTCGGCATAGTCCTGACCAGCCTGCTCAGCGACGACATGGAGCAGATTGATGCGGGCCTGACGCACGGTTGGAATGTCGCGCAGCATGCGCACCATTTCCTCAACGTGACCTTTGCCTGAATCGGCGATCAGAAGATTGCGAAACACATCCCAGGAGCGCGTTGGGGCAGCCTATGGCTGAATTGCGCGCAACCTCGACTTGTGCCAGAGACCGTGACGGAGCAGCAACATGACCGCCCCTGGCGCCTCAAGCGCTCGGTCCTGCCGCAACACACCGACCATGCCGGAGTGATGTGGCATGGCAGCTACTTGGCCTGGCTTGAGGAAGCCCGGGTCGAAGCCCTCCGTCAGGCGGGACTGGCCTACAGCGCCCTCTCTGAGCGCGGCCTGGAACTGCCGGTTGTCTCACTGCAGATCGATTACCGCCAAGCCCTCCTTCATGGCGAGCACGTACAAGTGCTGAGCTGGGTTCTGCCGCAACAGGGGGTCAAGCTGCCCTGGCGCAGCCAGTTCATCAAGACGGACGGCAGCGTCGCCGCCGAGGCGCGCGTGGAGCTGGTCCTGGTGGACCTCAGCCAAGGCCCAGGGCAGCGGCGATTGCTGCGCAGGGCACCTGAAGATCTGCGCGAGGCCCTCGCGCAACTCAGGGCAGGCCCAGGACCAGACTCAACCGTCTCGCTATAGTACAGACGTACTGCAGCGATTCAGGTGGGTCAGCTCGTTCATGCCCCCTTCTGCGCCAGCCAGGAGCGAGGGCGGCCCCTCAGGATCCACTCGGGGGAGACCTCCCGGCTCTGGCGATCGATCTGGAGCCGCTGTCCCGGTGTGGGCCGGCGGCGGCTGGAGCAACTCGAAGGCCTGTTTGGAAGCCTGCATCAGGCTTGGCAGGCAACCGGCCAAGAGCTGGAACACGCCCTGAGCGGAACGCAGATCAACGCCAGAGATCTGCAGCGCATCGAGCTCTATCGCCAACAGCTCGGGCCAGCCCCCCTGAGCGATCCACCCACCCCCAATGAACGGCGTCGGTGGGGCGGCCAGCGCTGCCTCATGCCTGGAGATCCCGCTTTTCCACGGACTTTGGGTGAGATCGATCAACCCCCTCTGGCCCTGCATTGGGCCGGGCAAGGGAGCATCTGGGCTCCGCTGCGGCAGCGCCGCGCCGTTGCCGTCCTCGGAACCCGGCGCCCGTCGAAACATGGGCTCGCCATGGCCCAGGCCATTGGCCGAGCCCTAGCGCAGGCGGGATGGCCGGTGGTGGCTGGGCTATCGGAGGGCATTCAGGCGGCGGCCCATCAAAGCTGCCTCCAGGCGGGTGGAACGCCGGTGGCTGTCCTTGGAACACCGATCAATCAGTCATCGCCACGGGGGTTGGCCGGGTTGCAACAGGACATCTCAGCCCAGGGGCTGTTGCTCTCCGAATGGCCTGAGGGGACGGCATCACGGGCTGCCCACTTCAGCTTGAGACAACGCCTGGAGGTGGGCCTGGTGCAGGCCCTGGTCCTGGTCGAATGCCCGCAGCAGAGCGCAGCACTCCACACCGCGGAGTTGGGCTGGGCGCAAGGGATTCCACTTTGGGTCGTCCCCGCCGATGCCGGACGCAGCAGTGCGGCAGGCAGCAATCGCCTGCTGGCCAGAGGGGGAACGCCCCTGCTGGATCCAGCGGACCTGGTCAAGCATCTGGGATCTGGGCCGAGGAGCAAGCCGGTTCGACCCGCGATGCCAAGGGCGCACGCGACGTTGCTGCAGCGCGAAGCGGCCCTCATGGGAGCCCTCGGTCAGGGTGCAACGCTTGAGCAGCTCTGCCATTCACTGCGGCTGAGCCCGGTGGGAATCAGTCAACGGCTGCTGCAACTGGAGCTGGCCGGATTGGTGCGCAGCGCACCGGGGCTGTGGTGGCATCCCTGCTGAGACAGGGCTTCATAGGCTGATCCAATGGCTGAGTTGCTCACGGCTAAGGCAGTGCTGAGCTGGAGGCAGGCGATGCTCGGCCAGGGAGGCGAGAGCAGCGCGCTCGATTGGCTACTCGATCTCAAGGGCGGGCTGCGCTGGCAGCAGTTACAGGCGCTCAGGCTCTACCCCGAATCCGAGATTGTGCTGGAGCAGGACCTCGGCACGCTCGAGCAGATCTGGAGGCAACACCTCGAGCAGGCCATCCCCCTTCAGTACCTCGTTGGCCGCTGTCCCTGGAGGGACATCGAACTCGAAGTCGCACCAGGCGTGCTGATCCCTCGGCAAGAAACTGAAGTGCTGGTTGATCTGGCCTTGGACTGTGCCAAGGGGGATCAACTGGGTTCAGCCCCGCGCTGGGCGGACCTCGGCACTGGCTCGGGCTGCATCGCCATCGCTCTGGCGAAGGGACTACCGAACGCCCAGGGGTTCGCCGTCGATCGTTCTGCCGAAGCGCTACGTCAGGCAGAGAGGAACGCCAGAGCAATCCTGGGCTCGGCCTGCCTGGACTTCAGAGAAGGTGACTGGTGGGACGCGATCCGAGATCAGTGGGGCCAGCTGGATCTGGTGGTGAGCAACCCGCCCTACATCCCGGCTGCGGTCTGGGCGCAGCTCGAACCTGTGGTGCGTGAGCACGAGCCCGAACTTGCACTCAATGGGGGCAGCGATGGCTTGGAGGCCCTACGAACCATTGCTGGCGGAGCAGCACTTGGCCTAGCGCCAGGGGGATGGCTACTGCTTGAGCACCACTACGACCAGAGCAAGGCTGTACTGGAGTTGCTCGAAGCGGCTGGACTGGTGAATGTGCAGGCCCACAAAGACCTCGAGGGGGTGCAGCGCTTCGCCAGGGCGCAGCGGCCGCTCCAACCAGAGCAGAACCGGCCATGAACCAATCCCTTGAGGCCGGTCAATTCGCCGCTGAACTGCAGCAAGGCCAAGCCGGGGTCTTCCCGACGGACACCCTGCCGGCGCTGGCCACCAGACCAGAGCACGCCTCGCTGCTCTGGACAATCAAGGAGCGGCCTCAAAACAAGCCGGTGATCCTGATGGGTGCTGATGCTGAACAGCTCTTCAGCAACCTGGGGATGACGCCTGAACCGAGCTGGTTGCGGCTAATCGAACTGCACTGGCCCGGAGCCCTGACGCTGGTGGTACCGGCTGAAGGGGAGCGGCTGGAGCAACTCAATCCGGGGGGATCAGCCCTGGGCCTTCGCGTTCCGGCCTGCGAGCAGGCCCGAGAGCTGCTGCGATTGAGCGGACCCCTCGCCACCACGAGCACCAATCGCTCGGGAGAAGACCCCTGCACAAGCGCTGAAGAGGTGCAGGCGCGATTCCCCCAGTTGCTGCGCTTGGCCCCCGAACCCTGGCCAGCGCCCTCGGGGCAGGCCAGCACAGTGATCGCACTGGAGCCAGGAGGCGGTTGGCGCTTGCTGCGCGCTGGTGCTGTGATGCCCCAAGAGCTCCTGAGCTAAGCGGCCATGGCTTGGTTGCCCCTTCTACTGGTGGTCCTGCTGAGCCTGCATCAATGGCTGTTTCAGCCCCTGCTGGTGCTCAGCGCTGCTGTGTTTGAACTCAGGCCGCTGCCTTGGCTGATCCTTGCTGGCCTGGCCTGGCTACTCGCCGGCAACGGACCGACTGCGAAGCCTTAGCTCAGGCCCCAAACCGCGAGAGAAGCCAAAAAAAAGCCCCCGGCTGAGCCGGGGGCGCTTGGTCGTCCCTCAAGGGATGCAAGTGTGCGGGTGATCGCTATGGATCAGCCGAACTTGCCAGAGGTGGAAGCGATCAAGAAGGCGGCGTAGGTCACGAAGTAGCCCACGGTGAAGTGAGCCAGACCAACCACACGGGCCTGAACGATCGAGAGAGCCACAGGCTTGTCGCGCCAGCCCACCAGGTTGGCGAGCGGGGTGCGCTGGTGAGCCCAGACGATGGTCTCGATCAGTTCCTGCCAGTAACCGCGCCAGGAGATCAGGAACATGAAGCCGGTGGCCCAGATCAGGTGACCGAACAGGAACATCCAGGCCCAGACGGCGAGGTTGTTCGTGCCGAACGGGTTGTAACCGTTGATCAGCTGAGAGGAGTTGAGCCACAGGTAGTCGCGGAACCAGCCCATCAGGTAGGTGCTGGATTCGTTGAACTGAGCCACGTTGCCCTGCCAGATGGCGAGGTGCTTCCAGTGCCAGTAGAAGGTGAGCCAACCCACGGTGTTCAGGGCCCAGAAGACAGCCAGGTAGAAGGCGTCCCAGGCACTGATGTCGCAGGTACCGCCACGGCCGGGGCCGTCGCAGGGGAAGGAGTAGCCGAAGTCCTTCTTGTCGGGCATCAGCTTCGAGCCACGGGCATCCAGAGCACCCTTGACCAGGATCAGGGTGGTGGTGTGCAGACCCAGGGCGATGGCGTGGTGCACCAGGAAGTCACCAGGGCCGATCTGCAGGAACAGATCGTTGCCACCGTCGTTGATGGCGTTCATCCAACCGCCCATGTAGGCGGCGCTGGCATTGCTAGCGGCGCTAGCGCCATTGGAGAGGAGCACGTCGAAGCCGTACATGGCCTTACCAGAGGCGGCCTGCACGAACTGTGCGAAGACGGGCTCAACCAGGATCTGCTTCTCGGGGGTACCGAAGGCAACAACCACGTCGTTGTGGACGTAGAGGCCCAGGGTGTGGAAGCCGAGGAACAGGGAGACCCAGCTCAGGTGGCTGATGATCGCTTCTTTGTGCTCGAGCATCCGAGCAAGAACGTTGTTCTTGTTGGCCTCGGGGTCGTAGTCACGGATGAAGAAGATCGCACCGTGAGCGAAGGCACCGCACATCAGGAAGATGGCGATGTACTGGTGGTGGGTGTAGAGGGCAGCCTGCGTCGTGTAGTCCTTGGCGATAAACGCGTAGGACGGCATCGAATACATGTGCTGCGCCACCAGGCTGGTCACAACGCCCAGGGAAGCCAGGGCCAGACCGAGCTGGAAGTGGAGCGAGTTGTTGATGGTGTCGTAAAGACCCTTGTGGCCAGCGCCCAGGTCACCAGGGGTGCCGTTGGGGGGGTTGTGAGCCTCGAGGATCTCGCGGATCGAGTGACCGATACCGAAGTTGGTCCGGTACATGTGACCGGCGATCACGAACAGACAGCCAATCGCCAGGTGGTGATGGGCAATGTCGGTCAGCCAGAGGGCCTCACTTTGGGGGTGGAAACCACCGAGGAAGGTGAGGATCGCGGTGCCAGCGCCTTCTGAGGTACCAAACACCTGATAGGCGGTGTCGGGGTTCTGGGCGTAGACGCCCCAGTTACCAGTGAAGAAGGGAGCCAGGCCTGCCGGGTGAGGCAGCACGTTCAGGAAGTTGTCCCAACCCACGTGTTGACCACGGGATTCGGGAATGGCCACGTGAACCAGGTGACCGGCCCAAGCGATGGAGCTGAAGCCGAACAGCACCGCGAGGTGGTGGTTCAGGCGGGACTCAGCGTTCTTGAACCAGGCCAGGGAAGGCCGGAACTTGGGCTGAAGGTGGAGCCAGCCAGCGAACAGGGCCCAAGCCGACAGGATCATCATGAAGATGGAACCCTGGTACAGCTCGGCGTTGGTGCGCATGCCGATCGTGTACCACCAGTGGTACACGCCGGAGTACGCAATGTTCACCGGGGAGGAGGCGCCTGCCTGGGTGAAGGCAGTGATGGCGCCTTGGCCGAAGTGGGGATCCCAGATCGCGTGAGCGATGGGACGGACATGCAGAGGATCGGCGACCCACTGCTCGAAGTTGCCCTGCCAGGCGACGTGGAACAGGTTGCCCGAAACCCAGAGGCCGATGATCGCGAGGTGACCGAAATGGGTGGAGAAAAGCTTTTGGTAAAGCTTTTCCTCCGTCATTCCGTCATGGCTCTCGAAGTCGTGAGCCGTGGCGATCCCGTACCAAATACGACGGGTTGTCGGGTCCTGTGCCAGACCCTGGCTGAACGAAGGAAATTTCGTTGCCATTGGGAAAGGTCAGGAGAGGTCAGCCGACCGCAATGATGCGGGCCAGGAAGAACGACCAGGTGGTCGCGATGCCGCCCAGCAGATAGTGGGCAACACCAACGGCACGGCCCTGGGTGATGGAGAGCGCCCGCGGCTGAATGGCGGGAGCAACCTTCAGCTTGTTGTGAGCCCAGACGATGGACTCAATCAGCTCTTGCCAGTAGCCGCGGCCACTGAACAGGAACATCAAGCTGAACGCCCAAACGAAGTGGGCACCCAGGAACATCAGGCCATAGGCACTGGTGGCAGAGCCATAGCTGTTGATCACCTGTGCGGCCTGAGCCCACAGGAAGTCACGCAGCCAGCCATTGATGGTCAGTGCGCTATTGGCAAAGTTGCCATTGGTGATGTGGGAGACGGAGCCGTCAGCATTGACGGTGCCCCACACGTCGCTCTGCATCTTCCAGGAGAAGTGGAAGATGACGATCGACAGGGAGTTGTACATCCAGAACAGGCCCAGGAACACGTGGTCCCAAGCCGACACCTGGCAGGTACCGCCACGGCCGGGGCCGTCGCAGGGGAAGCGGAAACCGAGGTTCGCCTTGTCGGGAACCAGACGGCTGCTGCGGGCATAGAGCACACCCTTCAGCAGGATCAGCACCGTCACGTGAATCGTGAAGGCGTGGATGTGGTGGACCATGAAGTCGGCCGTCCCCAGGGGGATCGGACCGGCGGCCACCTTGCCGCCGACGGCAACCACGGAGCCGTTGAACACTTCGCTCACGCCAGCGAGGGCGTTGGGAGCGGTGCTACCGGCTGCAGCAGCGTGCAGACCCTGGATCCACTGCGCGAAGACGGGCTTCAGGGCAATGGCGGAGTCGCTGAACATGTCCTGGGGACGGCCCAGGGCACGCATGGTGTCGTTGTGGATGTAGAGGCCGAAGCTGTGGAAGCCCAGCCAGATGCACACCCAGTTCAGGTGGCTGATCAGGGCATCGCGAGCCTTGAGCACCCGGTCGAGCACGTTGTCCACATGCTTGGCGGGGTCGTAGTCGCGAATCATGGCGATGGCGGCGTGGGCGCCAGCACCAACGATCAGGAAGCCACCAATCCAGGTGTGGTGGGTGAAGATCGACAGCTGCGTGGGGTAGTCGATGCCGATGTAGGGATACGCAGGCATCGCGTACATGTGCTGAGCAACGATGATGCTCAGCGAGCCCAGCAGCGCCAGGTTCACAGCCAACTGGGCGTGCCAGCTGGTGGTCATGAACTCGTAAAGGCCGTCGTGGCCCTTGCTGGCGGGGAAGAGCAGGGGGTCGCCCTTCTGGCCCTCGAGGATCTCCTTGATGCTGTGGCCGATGCCCCAGTTGGTCCGGTACATGTGACCGGCAACGATGAAGAGCACGGCGATCGCCAGGTGGTGGTGAGCGATGTCGCTCATCCACATGCTGCCGGTCACAGGATTCAGACCACCTTTAAAGGTGAGGAAATCGCTGTAGGCCGCCCAGTTACCGGTGAAGAAGGCATTGATGCCAGCGCCGAAACCGGGGAACAGCTGAGCCAGCAGGTCCTGGTTAAAGAACTCGTGGGGCAGGGGGATGTCCGCCACGGTGGCGATGGTCTTGCCATTGAGCGACAGGGGGCTGCCGGCATCGATGGCGTCCATCAGCGCAGTGGTGGGCAGAGACACGTGGATCAAGTGACCCGCCCAGGACAGGGAACCCAGACCAAGCAGACCGGCCAGATGGTGGTTGAGCATCGACTCAACGTTCTGGAACCACTCGAGCTTGGGAGCTGCCTTGTGGTAGTGGAAGACGCCCGCATTGAGCATCAAACCGGCCATCACCAGAGCACCGATGGCCAGGGCCATGAGCTGGGTTTCAGTGGTGATGCCCCAGGCCCGCCACACGTGGAAGAGGCCTGAAGTGATCTGGATGCCGTGGAAGCCGGCACCCACATCGCCGTTAAGGATTTCTTGGCCAAAGACAGGCCAAACCACCTGCGCACTGGGTTTCACGTGCGTGGGGTCGGCGAGCCAGCCGGAGTAGTTGGAGAAGCGAGCACCGTGGAAGAAGGCGCCGCTCAGCCAAACAAAGATCACAGCCAGGTGACCGAAGTGGGCCGAAAAAATCTTCCGGCTGACCTCTTCGAGATCGCTGGTGTGGCTGTCGAAGTCGTGAGCGTTGGCGTGGAGGTTCCAAACCCAGGTTGTGGTTTTGGGACCTTTGGCAAGGCTGCGATCGAAATGGCCGGGCTTACCGAACAGTTCGAAGGTGGCCGGGTTGTTCACCCGGTCGACCTGGGCCTTCGCCGTTTTCCCACGCTCTGGTGGGCTGATGGTCATCGAGAGGTTCCTCGAGGGACGGGGTCGAGGTGGAGGTCCACCCTTCTGGGCTGATCCTTCGACGAAGCGAGGGATCTCCAGTGGAGCCACGGACGCAAGCCAAGGACTCGCGCCATGGGCGCCGGGCCAAGAAAACCCGCTTCGACCGAGGTCGAAACTGCTCTTCCTGACTGGCGCTTTGGGCCCCAATAAGGGGACCGCTGGCGGAAGTATAAAAGCGGAATCCAAGCCTCTCGGCCCAGCAGTTACAAAGGTTCAACCCGGAGTCGGACCAGTCAGGGACTGAGTTCTCGCGGGAGCAAAGAATCATCAAGTTTTCTCAGATTGCCCCCGTCTTGTTAAGCAAATAAGGCCATTTCCATAGCCCTATTTATCGAGAATCCGCTAGTCCTTCCGGTCAAATAGTCCGCAAACCTGCAGAATGTGTTCAGTCATTCGCCCAAACGAGTGGGGAGAGGCAAGCGCATGCGCCAGTCAGCACTAAAGGCCATCTCGGCCGTGGTGCTCTCGGTGTTGCTCATGGTCGCCAGTGGCTGCACATCCGGGACCAGCGCAAGAGGGAGCAGCTCAGAACCCTCTCCAGTCACCAGCTCCAAACCAAGTGGACAGCTGCAGGAAGTTGCCCCACCAGGAGCAGTGCAACAAGTCCGCGAAAGGTTGAACGACCTGGCGCCACAGATCGAGGTGTTGTCCCCTGCAAATGACAGCACTCTTCCGGCCGGCCCCTGGACGCTGAAGCTGAAGGTTCAGGACTGGCCCCTCTACGACGACGAAACCAACGGACTGGGCCCCCACCTGGTCGTTCAACTCGACGATCAACCCCCTAGGCGCATCAGCAGCGCAGCCGAAGCCCAGGGACTCTCCATGCCGGAGCTCAGCCCTGGCAGCCATCGCCTGACGGTCTTCGCCGCCAGGCCCTGGGGGGAAGTGGTCAAAGCCCCAGGAGCCAGTCAGCAATTGCGACTGCATCGGGTCGCCCGCAATCCGTCCCAACTGCCGGCCTCGGGCTCCCCGCAGCTGATTGCGGCCAGTCCCTCGGACCTGCAGCACAACGAGCCGGTCCTGATCGACTGGTTGTTGATCGACGCACCGCTGCAGCACCTGCGCGATGACGATGCCCGTTGGCGCCTGCGGGTCAGCGTGAACGGCGACAGCTTTCTGGTGGACCGGCAGACACCGCTTTGGCTCAAGGGCCTCAAGCGGGGCAGCAATGCGGTGCAACTGGAATTGCTGGACGGCCGAGGAGACCCCCTCAACCCACCCTTCAACAGCGTGGTGCGTGAGGTGGTGATCGACTCCAGCCCCAGGCCGAGCTGGCAACAGGCCAGCCTCAGCGCTCAAGGCCTCGCGGCCCTCAGTGGCAGCCCGGAGCCAGAACCCGTCGAGCCGCCAGCCGCCGAGATTCAGACCAAGGAACCCGAGGCCGCTCCACCTCAGGCTGCGCCGCCTGAAGCGAGCGAACCGGAGCGCCCTAAGCCCCAGCCAGCTCCCCTGGAGGAGACACGCCCGGATCCCACCGAACTGCCAATGGCAGCTGAGGCGACACCCGCCCCAGCCGATCCCGAGCCGGAACCTGCTCCTGCGGAGCCCCGCCCGGTACCCGAACAAGAACCGGCGCCCCCTGCAGCCACTGCGGTGGCACCCACGCCAGCACCAGTAACAACTGTGCCCGCAGAGCGCACAGCTCCGAGCAGTCGCCTGGGTGGATCGGCGCGGGATTTGGTCAGCAGTGACGGGTCCCTGATCGAAGCGCAGCCCAAGGGTCCCTTGGCCGGCCTGAAGGCGAAGCTGGGGGGATGAACGACAGCCTGATTTGGGGATTCAGCCTCAGCGCCAGCGGCCTCCCGCTGCTGCGACGCCTCCTGCAATCAGGTGAGATTGACCGTCTGGCCAGCCCGGCCGATGGAAACCACTGGGGGCCTGGGGAACTGCAGGCCCTGCTCGAGGCCAACTGGAGCACAAGTCGGGCCTTTGTGGCCGTCGGGGCCTGTGGGGCCATCACCCGACTGATCGCGCCTCAGCTCGAGAGCAAGGCCAGCGACCCAGCGGTGGTCGTTCTGGATCCAAGCGGACGCTTTGCCATCCCCCTACTGGGAGGCCACGGGGCTGGTGGCGAGGCCCTGGCTCAGACCCTGGCGGCCCGCTGCCAGGGGGAGGCGGTGATCACCGGTGCCGCCCATGGCGAGGGCCGGGTTGCCTTGGACAGCTTTGGTCAGGCCTGGGGCTGGAGACGCAACAACGGCCCCTGGGACGCGCTCATGAAGGCCGCCGCCCGCGGCGAGGCGCTGGAGGCCCAACACCTGCAGGGCAATTCCCGCTGGCAAGAACTCCCCGGCCTGGCGCCAGGGGCCGAGGCCGCCACACAAAGGATTTCAGTCGGGGTCGGGGCGGATCCGGGCTGCCGCTGGCACCCGCCCAGCGTCTGGCTGGGAATGGGCTGCGAGCGCAACACCAGCCTGAGCCTGCTGGAGCGCTGCTGCGACCAATTAATCGCGCAACACCAGATCGCACCGGAGGCGATCGCAGGCCTGGCCAGTGCCGATCGCAAAGCGGATGAGCCGGCGCTCTTGGCGCTGGCCAAACAGCGCGGCTGGCCCCTGCGCTGCTTCAGCGCTGAGCGCCTGGCACCGGTGGAGGTTCCCAACCCCTCGGCGGTGGTCGCGGCCGAACTGGGAACCGCCAGCGTGGCGGAGGCCTCGGCCCTTCTGGCGGCAGGCCCGGAGGCAACGCTGCTGGCCGAAAAGCAGATCAGCCGCGCCGAAGCAGGGGAGCAGGGAGCGGCGACTGCAGCCCTGGCCCTGGCCGCCAGTCAATGGGCACCCCATCGCGGCCAGTTGCATCTGATCGGCAGTGGGCCAGGACGGCTGGACCTCCTGACCCCGGACGCCAAAGCGGCCCTCAGCCAGAGCTGCGTTTGGGTCGGCTACGGGCTCTACCTGGATTTGCTTGAACCGCTGCGCCGCCCCGATCAACTGCGCAGTGACGGTCAGCTGACCCAAGAGCGAGAACGCTGCAGGCAGGCGCTGCGCCTGGCCTGCGAGGGACAGACCGTCTCCTTGGTCTCCTCGGGGGATAGCGGCATCTATGGGATGGCGGGACTGGCCCTGGAGCTCTGGCTCGAGCTCGATCCCCTGGACCGTCCGGGCTTCGAGGTCCATCCCGGAATCTCAGCCCTGCAGGTTGCCGCGGCCCGGGCCGGAGCACCGTTGATGCACGACTTCTGCACCATCAGCCTGAGCGACCGTCTGACCCCTTGGGAGGTGATCGAAAAGCGCCTGGTGGCAGCGGCGGCAGGCGACTTTGTCGTCGCCCTCTACAACCCGCGCTCCAAGGGCAGGGATTGGCAGCTGGAGCGGGCCCAGCAGCTTCTGCTCTCCGGACGGCCTGCCAGCACGCCTGTGGTCCTCGCTCGCCAACTCGGGCGCCCCGAAGAGCAGGTGACCCTGCACGAACTCGGCGGTCTTCCGATCGAGCAGGTGGACATGCTCACCCTGGTGCTGATCGGCAACAGCAGCAGTCGCGCCGAGGACGGCCGAATGGTCACCCCGAGGGGATATCCAGGCGCAGAGCTGCAATAAGAATCGGGATGACAGGATTCGAACCTGCGGCCCCTTCGTCCCGAACGAAGTGCGCTACCAAGCTGCGCTACATCCCGATGGGCGGAGTGTAGGAGATGGTGGACCAGTCGCTTCCTAGAGTCAGCCAGCCCTTTGGTGCCTTCGGCGCGCTCCTCATCCCTTGCTGAAACCCGACTGGCTGCGCGTCAAAGCTCCCCAGCGGGAACGGATCGGGGAAGTGGCCGATCTGCTGCTGGATCTCAAGCTCAACACCGTCTGCCAGGAGGCCAGCTGCCCGAACATCGGCGAGTGCTTCGCCGGGGGCACGGCGACCTTTTTGATCATGGGGCCGGGCTGCACCCGGGCCTGCCCCTACTGCGACATCGATTTCGATAAGAGCGTCCGCAGCCTCGATCCGACCGAGCCCGAGCGCCTGGGGGAAGCCACCGCGCGGCTGGGCCTGAAGCATGTGGTGATCACCTCGGTGAATCGCGACGACCTGAGCGATGGCGGAGCCAGCCAATTTGTGGCCTGCATCGAGGCGGTCCGCCAGCGCTCTCCCCAGACCACCATTGAGCTGCTGATCCCTGATTTCTGCGGGGACTGGGATGCCCTGGCCACGGTGATGGAGGCCGGCCCCGATGTGCTGAACCACAACATCGAGACGGTGCCCAGGCTCTACAAAAAAGCCAGACCCCAGGGGATCTACGAACGCTCGCTCGAGCTGCTGCTGCAGGTGCGGGAGCGCTGGCCGAAGGCCTACAGCAAGTCCGGCCTGATGGTCGGCCTTGGGGAAAGCGACGAGGAAGTGATCGAGACCCTGCTGGATCTCAGGGAACACCGGGTCGACATCGTCACGATCGGCCAGTACCTCTCCCCGGGGCCGAAGCACCTGCCGGTGGATCGGTTCGTCACCCCCGAGCAATTCGAGCGCTTCCGTCTCCACGGCGAGCAGGAGCTGGGCTTCCTGCAGGTGGTCAGCACTCCCCTGACCCGCAGCAGCTATCACGCCGGTGAGGTGCAGCGCCTGATGCAGCTGCACCCCCGCTAGGCCTGGCTTAAGCCTGGGGCTCCAGCAGAAATTCAGCTTCCAGAGCCTGGGCCTCAGGGCAGTCCCCAAGGGCATCCAGGCGCTGGTTCACCAGGCTCACGGGAGCATCCAGGCGGACACAGTGCTCGAGCAGGGCCAGGGTCATCTGGCGGGCAAAGAGCTGTTGAAAGGGTTGGGCGAACTCAGGAGGCATGGCTCCGTTGCGGTTGCCCAAACGCTATGGACGGTCTCGGATTGCAGCGGTCGGGCCAGCCGAACCAAAGGGTGGGGTGAGCCGACCCAGTGGTGCAGCAACCGAACCCGAAGGAGCGGAGAACCGGCGGCTCAGGCCGCCACCGCCTCCCGCTCCGCCAGGCCGACGTTGGCCTTCTCGCTGGGGGGAACCAGCACCTTGAAGCGCCCTTTCCAGCTGGACCAGTCGCCCAGGATCGTGGACGCCTTGCTGCTGCCGGTGGCCGCGAGATGGGCCTCGAGCAGAGGCTTGAGCATGGCCTCCTGCTCAGGGGTCGTGAGCTCACAGATCTCGACGATCTCAGGGTTGACGCGATCGCGCAGACCACCGTTCTCATCGAGGATGAAGGTGACGCCACCGGTCATGCCGGCGCCCACGTTGCGGCCCGTGCTGCCGAGCACCACGACCACACCACCGGTCATGTATTCGCAGCAGTGGTCGCCGGCGCCTTCCACCACGGTCTTGACGCCGCTGTTGCGCACAGCGAAACGCTCACCGGCACGGCCGAGGGCAAAGAGCTCACCACCGGTGGCGCCATAGAGGCAGGTGTTCCCCAGGATCACCTGGGCACCGGGATCATTGCCACCGGCAGGGGGAACGACGGTGATGCGACCACCGTTGATGCCTTTGCCGACGTAGTCGTTGGCCTCACCCACCAGGCGCACATTCATGCCCTGAACGGTGAATGCGCCAAAGCTCTGTCCCGCCGCACCCTCATAGGTGAGGTCGAGTTGTCCCTGGAAGCCGGTGTTGCCATGGCGAGCCGCGATCTCACCGCCCAGACGGGCGCAGACGCTGCGATCGGTATTGATGATCGGCAGGGTCCTGGCGAGCTGGCCGTGGTTCTCAATGGCCGCCATCAGCTCGGCATCAGCCAGCAGCTGATCCTCAAGGATCACGCCGTTGCCATGGGCCGCCTCGGCGTGGCGCAACCAGGCGCGATCGGCCGCCTGGGGGATGGGATCCAGCAGGCAGGAGAGATCCAGGGCCTTGGTTTTAGCCAGCTGCACAGCGCGGGGCTTCAGCAGGTCCGAGCGACCAATCAGATCCTCCAGACGGGCCACGCCCAGCACGCTCATCAGCTGACGCACTTCCTCGGCGACGAACAGGAAGAAGTTCACCACCTGCTCAGGCAGACCGGTGAAGCGCTTGCGCAGGGCCTCCTTCTGGGTGGCCACGCCGACCGGGCAGTTATTGGTGTGGCAAACGCGGGCCATGATGCAGCCCTCGGCGATCATCGCGATCGAACCGAAGCCGTATTCCTCAGCGCCCAGCAGGGCGGCGATGACCACGTCCCAGCCGGTCTTCAGGCCGCCATCGGCCCGCAGCAGCACGCGATCACGCAGGCCGTTCTCCAGCAGAGCCCGGTGAACCTCGGTCAGACCGAGTTCCCAGGGACCGCCGGCATGCTTGATCGAGCTCAGGGGCGAGGCACCGGTGCCGCCGTCATGGCCAGAGATCTGGATGACATCGGCATTGGCCTTGGCCACACCTGCCGCGATGGTGCCGATGCCGATCTCAGCCACCAGCTTGACGCTGACCTTGGCGGCGGGATGCACCTGGTGCAGGTCATGGATGAGCTGCGCCAGATCCTCGATCGAATAGATGTCGTGGTGAGGCGGCGGTGAGATCAAGGCCACCCCAGGCTTGCTGTTGCGCAACCAGGCGATGTAGG
Organism: Vulcanococcus sp. CPBay_Sum15L08_68; assembly: GCF_017855895.1. Taxonomy (NCBI): domain Bacteria; kingdom Bacillati; phylum Cyanobacteriota; class Cyanophyceae; order Synechococcales; family Synechococcaceae; genus Vulcanococcus; species Vulcanococcus sp. CPBay_Sum15L08_68. The sequence goes on from NZ_JAFMFX010000006.1 coordinate 27,824, forward strand.
GATCGACCTTCGGACCGGGGAGCTGGCCGCCTTCACCGGGCTTGGCCCCTTGGGCCACCTTGATCTCGAGCTGCTTGCCGCTGCGCAGGTACTCGGGGGTCACGCCAAAGCGGCCCGAGGCGATCTGCTTGATCGCAGAGCAGGCGGTGTCCCCGTTTTTCAGACCCTTGATCGAGGGCAGGGTGGCGGAGAGGCCCTCCGCATTCACATCCCCCAGGACCTTGAAGCGAGCCGGGTCCTCGCCGCCCTCACCGCTGTTGCTCTTGCCGCCGATGCGGTTCATCGCGACGGCCAAGACTTCATGGGCTTCGCGCGAGAGCGCACCCAAGCTCATGCCGCCGGTGCAGAAGCGCTCACAGATGCTCTCGATGCTCTCGACCTGATCGAGGGGCAGCGGAGTGGCGGCGGGTTGCAGCTCCAGGAGGTCCCGCAGGGCCGTCACCGGACGGTTCTCCACCAGGGTTTTGTAGGTGGAGAAGTGGTCGTAGCCGGGCCCCTGCTTGATCGCCGCATGGAGCGCCTTGGTCATCTCCGGGCTGTTGAGGTGGTATTCCCCGCCGGTCCGGTACTGCACAAAGCCCATGAACTCGAGCTTGGTGCGGTTGAGTTCTGGGAACGCCTTGGCGTGGAAGGTCAGCGTCTCGCTGGCCAATTCCGCCAGGCTCAGACCAGCCACGCGGCTGGTGGTGCCCTTGAAGGCCCGCTCGATCAGATCGGCACCGACACCGATCGCCTCGAAGATCTGGGCTCCGTGGTAGCTGGCCAGCAGGGAGATACCGATCTTGGAGAGGATCTTGCGTAGACCGTCTTCGAGGGCCTTGCGCACATTGGCCTGGACCTGATCGGGGGTCAGGGCGGGGAGCTTGCCCCGCTCAATCAATTTCTGCGTCTTGGGATGGGCCAGCCAATGACGCGTGGTCTCCCAGGTGAGCCAGGGGCAAACAGCGCTGGCGCCGTAGCCGATCAGGCAAGCCAGGTGGTGGGTGCTCCAGCACTGGGCGGTCTCAGCCACCAGGGAGGTCTGCAGGCGCAGTCCCTGGTTCAGCAGGTGATGGTGCACCGCACCCACCGCCAGGAGCGGGGGGATATAGGACGTGGTCGCCGTGATTCCCCGGTCAGAGAGCACCAGGATTTGGTTGCCGCTGCGCACGGCGGCTTCAGCGTCGCTGCAGAGCTGGGTCAGTGCCGCCTCAAGGCCGGCCGGTCCGCCGGTGATCGGCATCAGGGTCGAGAGCGTGCGGCTGGCAATGCCCTGCTGGGTGGCCGCCGCCAACTCGGCCTCATTGAGAATCGGGCTGTTGAGATGCAGAACCGCTGCCGCGGAGGCCTCGGGCTTCAGGGGAGAGCCCCGCTTGCCCAGATGCATCTCCAGGCTCATCACCAACTTCTCCCGCAGGGGGTCAATCGGCGGGTTGGTGACCTGGGCGAAGCGCTGCTTGAAGTAGTCGTACAGAAGGTGGGGCTTATCGGAGAGCACCGCCAAGGGGATGTCATCACCCATGCAGTAGGTGGGCTCCTTGGCCGCACCGGCCATGTCCTCGATCACCAGATCGAAGTCCTCGGCGGTGAAACCAAAGGCGGTTTGCTGCTGGAGCAGCTCCAGGTCAGCCAGCTGGCGCTCCTGGGTCCAGGGCTGGGCCGTCAGGGTGCGGCGGTGCTCCGCCAACCACTGGCCGTAGGGGTGACGCGCGGCCACCTCTTGCTTGACGTCCCAGTTATGAAGCAGGCGACCGTTCTCCAGATCAACGGCCAACATCTGGCCGGGGCCCAGGCGACCCTTCTCGATGATCCGGCTTTCCTCGAGCTCCACCACGCCGGTTTCCGAGCCCATCACCACAAAGCCGTCGCTGGTGATGCAGTAGCGAGCCGGGCGCAGGCCATTGCGATCCAAGGTGGCGCCAACGCTGCGGCCATCGGCGAAGACCAGAAGCGCTGGGCCATCCCAGGGCTCCTGGGTGCAGGCCGAGTACTCATAGAAGGCCTGGACCGCTGGCTTGTCAGCCAGGGCCGGCTGATCGCGGAAGGCCTCCGGCACCAGGGTCAGCAGGCTCTCGGTGATCGGGCGACCACTGCGAACCAGCAGCTCGAGGGTGGCATCAAGGTTGGCCGAATCGCTGAAGGCGGAATTCACCACCGGCTTGAGGTCCGAAGCGGCCTCGCCCCAAACCGCATCGAGATCAGCCTCGGCGGCGCGGGCCCAATTCAGGTTGCCCAGAAGGGTGTTGATCTCGCCGTTGTGGCCCAGGAGACGCATCGGCTGGGCCAGGGGCCAGCGGGGCAGCGTGTTGGTGCTGAAACGACGGTGATAAACCGCGAAACTGACCGCGAAGCGTTCATCGCGAAGGTCCCCGTAGTAGGCGGAGAGGACCTCCGAGCGGACCATGCCCTTGTAGACAACCGTCCGGCTGCTCAAGGACGCGAAGTAAAGGTCGCTTGGGACGGCACCCCAGACACTGCGCGCACGATCGCCGCAGCGGCGCCGCAGGCGGAACAGCAGGGCCTCGAGGGCGTCACCATCGCAATCGGCAGCGAGCAGCCACTGCTCAATCACTGGAGCCGTGCCGCGGGCCAGGGGACCCAAGACGCTGGGGTCCACGGGAACGCTGCGCCAGCCCAGGCTGCGCAGTCCCAGGGCCTGGGCTTCCTCATCGCAAAAGGCCTTGGCTTGATCGCGCTTGCCCGCCTCGGCAGGCAGGAACACCATGCCCAAACCACGGGTTGCAGCTGAGGCGGCGGCAGCTTCAGGCCAAACCGCCTCGAGATAGGTCCAGGGGATGCCGCAGAGCACACCGGCGCCATCGCCGGAATCGCCATCGCCGCCGCAGCCGCCGCGGTGCTCCATGCAGTCCAGACCGCGCAGGGCCTGCTTCAGGACCCAGTGGCTGGTCTCACCTTTGAGGTTCGCCAGAAAACCAACGCCGCAGGCATCCTTCTCGCCGGCCACCTCTGCCGGGGCGGGGCTGTCGCAATGGGGCCAAACAGGACGAGAAGACAGCGGCATAGCCCAGCGACAACAGGTCTATCGGTAGTAACGAAGCAGCCGGGTCGACCGAACGGAAGGCGACGGATCGCCCTAAACCTCGGTCCCGCTGCGAGCTTCTGAATCTAAAAGCTGGACCACCTGCAACTCAAGCAAGTGCTGGCGGACCGCTCCAAGGTCGCTAGCGTTTCGAGACTGAGCGGGCTGCTTCATGGCTTTGATGCCCGTCCTGGCAGCCCTGCATCCCGGGATCCCGCTCATTCCACCGCCTCCGCCACCGGCCGAGGTGAGACCGATCCGGCAGGCGGAAGGGTCACTGATTCGCGCCAACGGACGCACGCAACCAGCCCGCTGGCGCATCGAACGGGGCGAGCTCTGGCTCACCCTCGAATTCCTGGAGAACCAGCTCGGCGTCCAGCGCTCCAGCGGAGAGCGGGGCATGCTGCAACTGGAATGGTTTGGCAGCGAAATCAGCCTTCCCGCCAGGCGACAACAGAGCCTGGGGGATGAGGTCGCTGTTCCAGTCAGCGACCTGCTGCGCCGCGTCGGCGTGAGCTTTGAGCCCTTCGGGAAAAACGAACTGAGCCTGGAGCTCCCGGTTCGCCCCCTGCAAGCGATCCGCGCCAGGGACAACGGCATCAGCGGCCGGCGCGTGGTCCTTGACCTCAAGGCCCCGGCGCTGGTGCGCAGCGATGACGGCCAACTGGCCATCAGTGCCGAAGGCAACCCAGAGCAACTGCGGCAACTGGCAGGGCTGGGGCTGAAACCCCGTCAAGAGAACGGCTGGCTGCAGCTGGAGGCCAAAGGGGAACGCCTAACCCTGGGCCGGCCTTGGCGCCTGGTCCTCGACCTGCCCAGCGACACCGCACTCACCAGCCTCAATCGCCCGAGCGGCACCAGCCCCAACACCGCCCTTGCGAGCCTGCAGCGCCAGGGGCTAGCCCTCAATCGAACGGTGGACCGCATCGGCAACCGCCAGGTCCTGATCAACAGCGTCCAGCTCGATCCACGCCGAGTCCCGGTCGACCTGCGCCCGCTCAACCGAAGCAACGGGATGAAGGGCCTCAGCAGCCTCAGTCAGCTGGCCCGCAATGAATCGGCCCTGATCGCCATCAATGGCGGCTTTTTCAATCGCGTGAACCGGCTTCCCCTGGGGGCGCTCAAGGACAACGGCCAGTGGCTCTCAGGACCGATCCTGAATCGGGGGGCGGTGGGCTGGGGCGATGGTGAACTTCCCCAGTTCGATCGACTCAGGCTTCAGGAGAGCGTGCTCGATCCACGCCAACGGCGCTGGTCGCTGATCAGCCTGAACAGCGGCTACGTCCAGAAGGGACTGGCCCGCTACACCGAAGCCTGGGGTCCGCGCTATCAGCCGTTAACCGGCCAAGAACTGGGGTTCGTGCTCCGCAATGGCGTTGTGCAACAGCGCATCGAGGGCATTCCCCAACCCGGGGTCCCCTTGCGCGCCGGGGATGAACTGTTGGTGGCCCGCGGCGGGGTTCAGGTCGACTGGCAGCCGGGAGAACGCCTCGTGCTCAGCAGCCGATCGACTTCCGTCGTTGGGGACAAACCCTTTGTGGTCGGCGGTGGCCCGCTGCTGCTGCGCTCTGGGCTGGTGGCCCTCAACGGCCAAGCGGAGGGATTCAGCCCTGGCTTCATCCGTCAGGGCGCCCCAAGAACCGTGATCGCCAGCGACGGACGTCAGCTGTGGCTGATCACCCTGCAGGGGGTCAATAACGCCGGGCCGACCTTGATGGAAACGGCGTTACTCCTGAAACAGCGCGGCCTCAAGGAGGCGCTGAACCTCGACGGAGGCAGCTCCACCGGCCTGGTTCTGGCGGATGTCCAAACCGTGAAAGGGCGGGGCATCGCTGGTTCGGTCCACAACGGCATTGGCTTGATCCCCCGCGCACCGATGCCACGGCCCAACCGTCCGCCGGCGCGGCTGGCCTCCAGCCCGCCCTGACACACTGGGTCGACCCAGCCTTTTCTTTGCCATGCCCAAGGGCCAAGGCATGCAACTCACCGCAGCGGCTGCCGCAGAGCTCGGCCGCCAAGCGGCCGTCGCCGGCACCCCGGGGATGATGCACCTTGACCTGGTGGATGGCACCTGCGAGCGCTGGGTGATTCGCATTCGTCCGGGCCGTCTGGCCGGAGTTCCCGTGGCACGCGCCGACGGGATCACTCTGTTTGCCCCCGGCGACCAGGGCGAGCGACTCAACACCCTCGAGCTCGACTATCGAGGTGACCTCAGCGGGGGCGGATTCTTGATCCGCACCGGCCGAGAGCACCGCGTTTGCGCTTGTGGTGCGGCCTTTGGCCCCGCTGACGAACCCGTTCTGGGTGGCAGCACCTCGACAAAGTAATGTGGCGGATTGTCGAAACGGTCGGCTCTCCGACCTCGCTTCCGGCCCCTCGAAAACTCCCGGCCCTCGATGCCCACGATTCAGCAGCTGATCCGCAGTGAGCGGACGCGCCTTACCCGCAAGACCAAGTCGCCCGCACTGCGCTCCTGCCCTGAGCGCCGTGGTGTCTGCACCCGCGTGTACACCTCAACCCCGAAGAAGCCGAACTCGGCTCTGCGGAAGGTGGCCCGTGTGCGCCTGACCTCCGGCTTTGAGGTGACCGCCTATATCCCCGGTATCGGCCACAACCTGCAGGAACACTCCGTGGTGATGATCCGCGGCGGTCGTGTGAAGGACCTGCCCGGTGTCCGCTACCACATCATTCGCGGCACCCTCGACACCGCGGGTGTGAAGGACCGTCGTCAGTCCCGCTCCAAGTACGGCGCCAAAACCCCCAAGGATTGATTTCCTTTCGACGTTCGTTTCTGACTTCCTCCCCTTAGCTCTATGTCACGCCGCAACGCCGCCGAGAAGCGCCCGGTTCTTCCCGATCCCCAGTTCAACAGCCGTCTGGCAACCATGATGGTTGCCCGTCTGATGAAGCACGGCAAGAAGTCCACCGCTCAGCGGATTCTTTCCGACGCCTTCACGCTGATCAACGAGCGGACCGGCAGTGACGCCCTCGAGCTGTTCGAAACCGCGGTGAAGAACGCCACTCCCCTCGTGGAAGTGCGTGCCCGCCGCGTCGGTGGTGCCACCTACCAGGTGCCCATGGAAGTCCGTCAGGAGCGTGGCACCGCCATGGCCCTGCGCTGGCTCGTGAATTTCTCGCGCGCCCGCAATGGCCGGAGCATGGCCCAGAAGCTGGCCGGCGAACTGATGGATGCCGCCAACGAAGCTGGCAGCGCCGTTCGCAAGCGCGAAGAGACCCACAAGATGGCCGAAGCCAACAAGGCCTTCGCTCACTACCGCTACTAAGCGGAACTGCGGCATCTCAGGTCGGATGTGACCGACTTGTAGAGTGACGCCCGCTTTTTTGTCGATTCCACCCTCCGGAGACCTGCCCCGTGGCTCGCGCTATTCCCCTGGAACGCGTCAGAAATATTGGTATTGCGGCACACATTGATGCCGGTAAAACCACCACCACTGAACGAATCCTGTTTTATTCAGGTGTGGTGCACAAGATCGGTGAGGTGCATGACGGCGCCGCCGTGACCGACTGGATGGCCCAGGAGCGCGAGCGGGGCATCACCATCACTGCTGCGGCGATCTCCACCAGCTGGAACGATCACCGCATCAACATCATTGATACCCCCGGCCACGTGGACTTCACCATTGAGGTGGAGCGCTCCATGCGTGTGCTCGATGGCGTGATCGCCGTCTTCTGCGCCGTCGGTGGTGTTCAGCCCCAGTCGGAAACCGTCTGGCGTCAAGCGGACCGCTACAGCGTTCCGCGCATGGTGTTCGTCAACAAGATGGACCGCACCGGCGCTGACTTCCTCAAGGTGCACGGTCAAATCAAGGACCGCCTGAAGGCCAACGCCGTTCCGATTCAGCTGCCCATCGGCGCTGAGGGTGAACTGAGCGGGATTATCGACCTGGTCAAGAACCGCGCCTTCATCTACAAGGACGACCTCGGCAAGGACATCGAAGAGACCGATGTCCCTGCGGACATGAAGGATCTCGTTGATGAGTGGCGCGCCACTCTGATGGAGACCATCGCTGAAACCGATGAAGCGCTGATCGAGAAGTTCCTCGAGGAAGGCGAGCTGAGCGAGGCAGAACTGGCCAAGGGCATCCGCGAGGGCGTGCTGAAGCACGGCCTGGTGCCCATGCTCTGCGGCTCCGCCTTCAAGAACAAGGGCGTTCAGCTGCTGCTGGATGCCGTGGTGGACTACATGCCCGCCCCGGTGGATGTGCCCCCGATCCAGGGTCTTCTGGCTGATGGCAGCGAAGCGGTGCGTCCCGCCGACGACAACGCCCCCTTCAGCGCACTGGCCTTCAAGGTCATGGCTGACCCCTTCGGCAAGCTCACCTTTGTGCGCATCTACTCGGGTGTGCTCCAGAAGGGCAGCTACGTGCTGAACTCCACCAAGGACAAGAAAGAGCGCATCTCTCGCTTGATCGTCCTCAAGGCCGACGATCGTGAGGAAGTGGACGAACTCCGCGCCGGCGATCTCGGCGCCGTTCTGGGTCTTAAGGACACCACCACCGGCGACACCCTCTGCGTCGACGCCGATCCGATCATCCTGGAATCGCTCTACATCCCCGAGCCCGTGATCTCGGTGGCTGTCGAGCCCAAGACCAAGGGCGACATGGAGAAACTCTCCAAAGCCCTGCAGTCCCTCTCCGAAGAGGACCCGACCTTCCGGGTTCGCACGGATGCAGAGACCGGCCAAACCGTGATCGCCGGCATGGGCGAACTCCACCTGGAGATCCTGGTGGACCGCATGCTGCGCGAATTCAAGGTGGAGGCCAACATCGGTGCTCCTCAGGTGTCCTATCGCGAAACCATTCGCGCCAGCGCCAAGGGCGAGGGCAAATTTGCCCGTCAAACCGGTGGTAAGGGCCAGTACGGCCACGTGGTGATCGAAATGGAGCCCGGCGAGCCGGGTTCCGGGTTCGAGTTCGTCAACAAGATTGTTGGCGGCGTCGTGCCCAAGGAGTACATCGGTCCGGCTGAAGCCGGCATGAAGGAAACCTGCCAGTCCGGTGTGATTGCAGGATTCCCGATGATCGATGTGAAGGTCACCATGATCGACGGGTCGTACCATGACGTCGACTCCTCGGAGATGGCGTTCAAGATCGCCGGCTCCATGGCCTTCAAAGACGGCGTCAAGAAGTGCAATCCCGTACTTCTTGAGCCCATGATGAAGGTCGAAGTTGAGGTTCCTGAGGACTTCCTCGGAAGCGTCATCGGTGACCTCTCATCGCGCCGCGGTCAGGTCGAAGGACAGTCCATCGACAATGGTCAGTCCAAAGTCCAGTCCAAGGTGCCGCTGGCCGAGATGTTCGGCTACGCCACCCAGCTCCGATCCATGACCCAGGGTCGGGGTATCTTCTCGATGGAATTCAGCCATTACGAGGAAATTCCTCGCAACGTGGCAGAAGCCATCATCTCCAAGAATCAGGGCAATTCCTGATCTTTTCCCTACCCATTTACCCCCCGATTCTTTTTCATCATGGCTCGCGAGAAGTTCGAAAGGAATAAGCCCCACGTCAACATCGGCACCATCGGCCACGTTGACCACGGCAAGACCACCCTCACCGCCGCCATCACCAACGTGCTGGCCAAGAAGGGTCAGGCCAAAGTTCAGAACTACGCCGACATCGACGGTGCTCCCGAAGAGCGTGAGCGCGGTATCACCATCAACACCGCCCACGTTGAGTACGAGACCGCCGGTCGTCACTACGCCCACGTGGACTGCCCCGGTCACGCGGACTACGTGAAGAACATGATCACCGGTGCTGCCCAGATGGACGGCGCCATCCTGGTGGTGGCAGCCACCGACGGCCCCATGGCCCAAACCAAGGAGCACATCCTCCTGGCCAAGCAGGTGGGCGTTCCCGCTCTGGTGGTTGCACTGAACAAGTGCGACATGGTCGACGACGAGGAAATCCTCGAGCTCGTCGAGATGGAAGTGCGTGAACTGCTCAGCAGCTACGACTTCCCCGGCGACGACATCCCCGTGGTGAAGGTCTCCGGCCTCAAGGCGATCGAAGGCGAAGCCGACTGGGAAGCCAAGATCGACGAGCTGATGGACGCCGTTGACAGCGCCATCCCCGAGCCCGAGCGTGAGGTCGACAAGCCCTTCCTGATGGCTGTCGAAGACGTCTTCTCCATCACCGGTCGCGGCACCGTGGCCACTGGCCGCATCGAGCGCGGTGTGGTCAAGGTGGGTGAAACCGTCCAGATTGTGGGTATCAAGGACACCCGCGAAACGACCGTCACCGGCGTGGAGATGTTCCGCAAGCTCCTCGACGAGGGCATGGCCGGCGACAACGTGGGTCTGCTGCTGCGCGGCATCCAGAAGGAAGACATCGAGCGCGGCATGGTGCTCGTGAAGCCCAACTCCATCAAGCCCCACACCAAGTTCGAGGGTGAGGTGTACGTGCTGAAGAAGGAAGAAGGCGGCCGCCACACCCCCTTCTTTGCTGGCTATCGCCCGCAGTTCTACATCCGTACGACCGACGTGACCGGTCAAATCACCGCTTTCACCGCCGACGACGGCTCCAACGTGGAAATGGTGATGCCCGGTGACCGCATCAAGATGACCGGCGAGCTGATCTGCCCCGTCGCCATCGAGCAAGGCATGCGCTTCGCTATCCGCGAAGGCGGCCGCACCATCGGTGCTGGCGTGGTCTCCAAGATCATCGCCTGATCTAGGGTTGAGGGGTGGAGCTCGTCTCCACCCCTCTCTCACGCACCTCGACAATCCAGCTGCTTTGGGTTTGTTCCGGTTCCCGGCACCCAGCGCTTCCCTTCCTGTGCCTTGTCCCGCAAGGATCAAGCCAGAACCGTTGAACGCTTAACGACGTCAGACACTCCATGTCCACCGCTATCGCCCAGCAGAAGATCCGCATCCGCCTGAAGGCGTTTGACCGCCGCATGCTGGATCTGTCCTGCGAAAAAATCATCGAAACGGCTGATCACACCGCTGCAACTGCGATCGGTCCGATTCCCCTGCCCACCAAGCGCAAGATCTATTGCGTGCTGCGCTCGCCCCACGTGGATAAGGATTCCCGTGAGCACTTCGAGACCCGCACCCACCGCCGGATTATCGATATCTACAGCCCCTCGGCGAAGACCATCGACGCTCTGATGAAGCTCGACCTGCCCAGCGGCGTCGACATCGAAGTCAAGCTCTGATTCCTCGCTTTGCAGCTGGATCCCCAAAACCCGCCTCAGGGCGGGTTTTTTTGTGTGTTCGATCCACACGAGAGCGAATCATCACTGCCTAGGATTCGCCCTCCTCAGGCAGAAGTGCAACGACGTGACGCAACTGGCCGTGAGAGAACTACCGCTGTTCCCGCTGCCGGATGTGGTGCTCTTCCCCCAGGAAGTGCTGCCGTTGCACATCTTTGAGCCGCGCTACCGCATGATGCTGCGCACGGTTCTGGAGAGTGACCGGCGCTTTGGGGTGGTCCGCTGGGACCCCCAGGAAGGCACGATGGCCAGCGTGGGCTGTTGCGCTGAGATCCTGCAGTGCCAAACCCAGGACGACGACCGCAGCTACATCGTCACGATGGGACAACAGCGCTTCAGGTTGCTGGAGGTGGTGCGCGAAGCCCCCTTCAAGGTCGGCCTGGTGAGCTGGATTGAGGACGAGCAGCCCGAGGACCACAGCGGGCTTCAGGAACTCTCCGGAGAGGTCAGCAGTGCCCTCAAGGACGTGGTGGAACTGACCGGCAAGCTGATGGGAAAACCCACCAGCCTCCCCAGCGACCTTCCGGACCTGCCCAGGGAGCTCTCCTATTGGATTGGCTCCCACCTGGGCGGTCCCGTGGCTGATCAACAGCAGGCCCTGCTGGAGATCACGAACACCGAAGAGCGGCTGCGGCAGGAATTCGAACTGCTGGATGAGACCCGGCGCCAGCTGGCCGCTCGAACGGTCCTGGAGTCGACCCTGCGCGACCTGAAGACGGGCGAGAGCGAGGAGGACTGAGACAGATGCCCACCCCTGCCGTTTTGGCGCTGCTCAGCCCCTGGGCGAGCGGCCTGATGCTGGCGGCCGCCGTGGCGGCGGTCCTGTTACTCATTGGCCTGGCGATTTGGTCAGCGCGCGATCGGGCCTTCGAGAGCACCGCCAGCGTGGCGGAGGCCTACGACCGCTGGACCGACGACCAACTGCTGGAGCGGCTTTGGGGCGACCACGTCCACCTGGGGCATTACGGCTCGCCCCCACAAGCCCGGGACTTTCGGGCCGCCAAGGCTGACTTTGTCCACGAACTGGCGCGTTGGAGCGGGCTGGATCAGCTGCCCCGGGGCAGCACCGTCCTGGATGTCGGCTGCGGCATCGGTGGCAGTGCCCGGATCCTGGCCCGCGACTACGGCCTGAACGTGCTCGGCATCAGCATCAGCCCAGGCCAAATTCAACGGGCGCAGGAGCTCACCCCCGAGGGCCTGAGCTGCCGCTTCGCGGTGATGGATGCCCTCGATCTGCAGCTGGAGAACGGCAGCTTTGATGCGGTCTGGAGCGTGGAAGCAGGCCCTCACATGCCTGATAAGCAGCGCTACGCCGATGAACTGCTGCGGGTGCTCAAACCCGGTGGTCTGTTGGCCGTGGCCGACTGGAACCGCCGCGATCCGGAGGTCAAACCCCTCAACCGCAAGGAGCGCTGGGTGATGCACCAGCTCCTGGTGCAGTGGGCCCACCCGGAATTCGCCAGCATCCCGGGTTTCCGCCGCAACCTCGAGCAAAGCCCCTGGAGCAGCGGCGCCCTCGTGGAGACCGGCGATTGGAGTCGCGAGACCCTGCCCTCCTGGATTGAATCCATCCTCGAAGGGGTGCGCAGGCCCAAAGCAGTCCTCGGCCTGGGTCCTAAAGCTGTGCTGATGGGGCTGCGTGAGTCACCCACCCTGCTGCTGATGCATTGGGGCTTCGCCACCGGGATGATGCAGTTCGGTGTCTTCCGAACCCGCAAACCGGCGGCCTAGAGCTGGGTCATCGGATAGGCCCCAAACACCGCCAGGTGCTCGCATAGGGGCTTGAGCTCCTCCATGGCCTGTTGCAGCGGTTCGGGTCCGCTGGGCAGCTCCAGGTCCACAAAAAAGATGTACTCGCCCATCTCCCGCTTGGAGGGGCGGGACTCAATGCGGCTCATGTTCAGGTCCCGATGGGCAAAGCAAGCCAGGGCCTTGAGCAGAGCACCGGGTTGGTTCGCCTGCAGTGAGAAGGCCAAGCTGGCCAGCTCGCCATGCCAGTTGCGCTCGCCCTGACGCAGCAGCAAAAAGCGGGTGCAGTTGCCCGCCACATCATTAATGGGATAGGCCAACTCCTTGAGGCCGTGCTCCTTGGCGGCCTGCTGGGAAGCGATGGCCGCACGGAAGTGACTGCCGGCCACCATGCGGGCCGCCTCTGCGGTCGAGCTCGTGGGCAGCTGCAGGGCATTGGGCAGGTTGGTGCTCAGCCAGAGGCTGCACTGCGCCAGGGCCTGGGGATGGGAGAGGACTTCGCTGACCCCCTCCACGCTGCCGCTGCCGACCAGGGCATGGCGAATCGGCAACACCACCGCCCGGGAGATCTCCAGTTCTGGGTGCTCCCAGAGCGCATCCAAACAGGCCGTGACACCGCCCTCGACGGAGTTCTCGACGGGAACCACCGCGGCATCCACCCGACCGGCGGCGAGGGCCTGAATCACCGCACGAATTCCTGTCTGGGGCAGCAGTTCAGGCGCCTCCCACTGCTCGAGCTTGGCGAAGGCCTGGGCCGCCTGCTCCCCATAGGTGCCCACCGGACCAAGAAAAGCAATGCGCATGGGGCTGATCGGGCCGTGCTCGATAGGATCATGCCGCCCCGGCCGCCTTTTGATGCCCCTGGCCTTCAGTGCCAGCCAAGCGTTGCAGTTGCCGGTGCAGCAGAACGCCGAGCGTCTGGGTGCCTACCTGGACGATGAAGAGCAGGTGATTGAAGCCCTGCTCGAGGCCCAGCAACTCAGCAAGATCGCTCCTGGGCGCTACCGCTACACGGTGACCAAGCTGCAGGTCTTCCAACTGCAGATTCAACCGGTGGTGGACCTGGTGGCGCGGCGGAGCCCCAACCGGATCGAACTGGAGGCCATCGACTGCCAGCTCGAAGGCCTCGGGGTCGTCGATGATTTCCAACTCAGCCTGGGCTCCTGGCTGGAGGCCCGCGGCGGTGAGTTGGTCGGGGAGGCCAGCCTGGCCGTCAGTGTCAGCCAACCCAGCCTGTTGAAGCTGATCCCCACCAAAGTCCTGGAGGCCACGGGGCGCTCACTGCTCGCGGGCATCCTGCTGGGGATCAAAACCCGGGTGGGACAGCAACTGATCAACGACTTTCAGCGCTGGTGCAAGCAGCACGCCAGCGTCGAGGCCTAGGCCGCCAAGACCTTGCGCAGAAAACTGCGGCGATGCAGCTGCGTTGGCCCAAGGGAGAGGACGGCGGCGCGGTGTTGGGCGGTTCCATAGCCAGCGTGGCGCTCGAAGCCATAGCCGGGATAGCGCTGCGCGAGCCGCACCAGTAGGGCATCCCGCGCCTGCTTGGCCAGGACGCTGGCCGCCGCAATTTCCAGGTGCGCGCTGTCCCCGCGCACGACGGTCTCCTGGGAGCCGGACCACAGGCGCAGGGGCAGGTTGCCATCCACCAGGACGTGATCTGGGGCCGGGGAGCCCAGACGCTGCAGGGCCCGCAGCATGGCCCGTTCAGTGGCACTGCGAATCCCGAAGCCATCGACTTCCTGGGCCGAGGCCTGGCCCAGGGCCCAGGACTCGGCCTGCTCCAGGATCAAAGGGACCAGCTGCGAGCGGCGCTTCGCGGAAAGGGCCTTGCTGTCGGTCAGTCCAGCCGCCGAGAGGGTCTCCCGGGCTGCATCGCTCAACACGACGGCACCGGCGAAGACGGGGCCAAACCAACAGCCCCGTCCCACTTCATCGACCCCAGCGATCCGCATCGCCCGCTTGGGCCTCAGTCGCTCGCCGAGGAACGGCGGCGGCGGCGGCGGGGCTCACCGTTGTCGTCGACCTCCTCCGCAACAGGAACAGCAACGACCGAGGCTGCAGCAACAGGGGCTTCTTCGGTGACCGCAACCGCACTGCTGCGGGTGCGCGTCCGAGTGCGGCCTGCGCGGGCCGGAGCCTCGTCTGCGGGAGCGGGTGAAGCCGCGGAATCAACGATCGCCACCGCCGGCAGCGGGGCCTCAGTGATGGCCACTTCTGTAATCGAGACCGTCGGCAGGGGTGTGATCGCCACACCCGTGGGTTCGGCCTGGGCGACAGCCACCGGAGCGGGTGTCGCGCCATGGCCGTTGCTGTTGGCAGTACTTCCGCCGCGACCACGGCGGCGGCGGCGGGGACCGGCAGCCGCCAACTGCTGACGGGCCTCCTCGAGGACCGCCTCGGCGTCTTGACCTGGACGCACCACCCGCACCAACAGGTTGTCGGGATTGGGGGCGGGATCCAGGAGCAGCGCTGGGTTCAGACCCAACCAGCCGTAGACCAACTCCTGCTCAGGCTCCATCGGCACAGCGACCAATTCAGGCTCAGGCCGGCGGTTGTGGCCTTCCGAGCTAGCGGCAGCAGGACTCTCAGCCTGGCCGGTGACCAGCGAGACGCTGTCCTCGTAGGCCGCCACAACCTCGCCCTCGGAGCCGCGGCCACCGCGACCACGTCCGCGGCGGCGGCCACCACTGCCGCTCTCCAGTGCCGCCGGGGTTGAAGCTTCAGCACGGGCCGAGGCGGCCGAGCGAACCAAGCCGGAGACGCTGGCCAGGGGCTGGAGGGTGTCCTGTCCAGGCAGCACCACCACATGACCCAGACCGCCGCAACTGGGGCAGGCCCGGCCAAACAGCTCATAGATGTTCTGCCCCTGGCGCTTGCGGGTGAGTTCCACCAGGCCCAGTTCGCTGATCTGGGCGATCTGGGGACGGGCCGAATCGGAGCGCACCTCAGAGGTGAAGTGCTCCAGCAGCTGGAGCTGATCGCGCCTGGACTCCATATCGATGAAGTCGATGATCACGACACCACCGATGTTGCGCAGCTTCAGTTGACGCGCAATTTCTGTCGCCGCCTCATAGTTGGTCCAGAGCACCGTCTCGCGGGCATTGGCCGAGCGGGTGAAGGAACCCGAGTTGACGTCAATGACGGTCAGGGCCTCGGTCGGCTCGATGATCACGTAACCGCCCGAGGGCAGATCCACCCGGGGCTTCAGGGCATCGCGAATCGCCGCATTGACCTTGTAGTGCTCAAGGATCTCGGTGGGCTCGCTGTGATGCTCCACCAGCACCTGCTGATGGTCACTACCCAAGAAGGTGTTGACCCGGGCGACGGCGTCGGGCGCGTCCACCACGATCCGCGCCAGCTCAGGGGTGTAGTGATCGCGCAGGATGCGATGGATGAAGTCGTCATCCCGGTTGAGCAGCACCGGGGGCGTCGCTGCCTCAGCGGCCGTCTGAATGGCCTCCCACTGGCGCAGCAGCGCCTCGAGATCGTCAATGAGCTGCTCTTCGCTGATGCCCTCCGCTTCGGTACGGATCAGCAGGCCAGCCCCAGGGGGCTTGATCAGGACGCCAAGGGCACGGAGGCGATTGCGCTCACTCTCAGCCGTGATCCGGCGCGAAATATTGACCCCTTGGCCGTGGGGCTGCAGCACCAAGAAACGACCCGGCAGGGTGAGATTTCCGGTCAGACGGGGCCCTTTGGTGCCCGTGGGCTCCTTCATCACCTGAACCAGCACCTTCTGGCGGGGCTCGAGCAATTCGGTGATGCCGACGGTGCCCTTCTTCAGGCGAAGGGGACCGAGGTCGGTGACATGAATAAAGCCGTTCTTCTCGCCCTCTCCGATGTTGACGAAGGCCGCGTCAATGCCGGGCAGGACGTTCTCGATCGTCCCGAGATACACGTCGCCGATTTGGTAGCGACCCTGTGCGACGACAAGCTCGTCAACACGCTCATCGGTGAGAACAGCGGCAATCCGCAGTTGCTCGGCGATGACGATCTGCTGGGGCATGGAAGGTCAGGAGATGACCTGCGCAGGGCAGGAGGGGATAAGAAATGACGAACCCAACGCAGCGCGTTGGCCTGAGACAGAGATCTGATCGCGGCATCGCCGATGCCGGGTGACTCCTGCCCGTGGGATGTGAAAAAAGCTCAGAGCGCGACGCCGAGGCTGAAGCTGCGGCGAAAGGTGGGGGCGTTCAACCATCGAGGCTGAACACGAAAGAGTTGCGGGTGCCAATTGGTGCCCGTCTGAACAGCGCCGCCTGGAGCGACTTTCAGGAAGGGAAACTCGTGAAAGCTGCTGAGGAAGTTCCGATCGCTCTTAGCCAACATCGGCTGGCCGGGCGAGGGAGAGATCAATCAACCGACTTCGGTCAATCATCTGCCGTCCTGAACGCAAGCTAGCACGGTTGATTTCAAGAGCCAGAAGGGCTTTGCAGCAGTAATGAACGCCGCCGCAAACCGACCATGGCCAGCGGCAAACCCAAGCTGGTTGAGAACCACTGCTGCAGCTGTTCCGGCTTCAAACTGCGGCCTGCAGGATCGACAACCGCGCTGTACAGGAGCTCCTGAAGATCCGGGTCCTCGGCCGAGCGGGGACGCCGTTCAACCTGCTGGAGATAGGGCCGCAAATCCCGCTGCCTCGCTCGACCTTTCTTATCGGTGTCCTCCCAAATCCAGGACTCCTGAGCCAGCAGTTGGGAGACCGCCTCGTCCCACACCTCGGGAGCAGCCATGGCCTGGCCCTGCTCGACGCGCCACTGCACAGCCCAGGTCGCACCCGAGAGCTCCTGGGACAAGCTTGAGCCGAAGACCTCCACGGGGTAGACCTCCAGCAGCGCAAACCCAGGGGGAAGTTGGCGTTGCAACTGCTGGCGGGCTTGCTCAGGATCGAGCGTGGCCGTGAACTCGATATCCATCCATTCCCCATCGGCCTCGGCGCCCAGGGGGAGAGCCAAGGCAAATTGCACCCGAGGCAGGGGATGGAAGCCCCCGGTGAAGCTCGCCGGCAAACGCGAACGGCGTAGGGCCCGCTCCATCAGGCGCACCAAATCCAGGTGACTCAGCAGGGCCAAGGACCCTGTTTTGGCAAAGCGGAAGCGCAGGCGCTGCACACGCTCACTGGCGGGAGGCCGCTGGGGGCTCGGCTCAGGAATCTGCGGAGGGGCCACCACCACGTTGTGCCCCAACTCGGGGCCACAGACACCGCAGCTGCTGCAGCCCTCAAAGGAGCAGTCCGGCACCACCGCAGCAGCCAGGGCATTGCGCAGGTCCTCGGCCAGCCAGGTTTTCTCGACCCCTGAATCGATGTGGTCCCAGGGCAGGGGCTGAGCGCAGAAGGCCGCCAGATCACTGGGGTCCATGCCCTCGGCGGAGCTCCACTCCCCCATCTCAAGCTCGCGGTAGCGCCCGCCCAGATCGGCCGCCTCAATCGCATCGGTCCAGGCCTGATAGGTGCGATCCGCCGCTTCAAACCAGGCATCCAACCCGGCCCCGGCGCGCCAGGCCGCCTCAATCACGGGCGCGAGGCGCCGGTCCCCCCGCCCGACAAAGTCCTCCATCGCCGAGAGGCGCACATCGGTGAAATTCGTCTTCAGCCCGCGCAGTTGGCGCAGGGCCTCCCGCAGGAGCTGCTGCCGGCGAACAAATTCAGCCGTGCTGACGCTGTGCCACTGGAAGGGGGTGTGGGGCTTGGGGGTGAAATTGCTGATGGTGAGGTTGAGCTCCAACCGCCCCAGATCACGGCACTGCTGTTGCAAGGAGCGGCAGGTCTCAGCAATGCCCAGGACGTCGGAATCGGTCTCCCCCGGCAGGCCGATCATGAAATAGAGCTTGACCTTGCGATAGCCGCTCTCCATGGCGGTGCGGATCCCCCGCAGCAGCTCGGCGTCGGTCAGGCCCTTGTTGACGATGTCCCGCAGGCGCTGGGTGCCGGCCTCGGGCGCAAAGGTCAAGCCCGCCTTGCGGGTCCCGCCCAGGATGTGGGCGATGTTCTCGTCGAAGCGGTCGACCCGCTGACTGGGCAGGGTCAAGGTGACGTTCTTATCGGCGAGGCGGTTGCGCAGCTCCACCCCCACCGCCGGCAGGGCCAGGTAGTCCGAGCAGCTCAGGGACAGCAAGGAGAAATCGGAATAGCCCGTGCGCTCCATGCCTGTTTCGATGGCCTCCACTACGGCCTGTGGTTCCACGTCCCGGGCAGGACGGGTGAGCATCCCTGGCTGGCAGAAGCGGCAGCCCCGCGTACAGCCGCGGCGAATCTCCACGGTGAGGCGGTCGTGAACCGTCTCGATATGGGGCACCAAACCCATGGCGTAGTGGGGCATGGGCGTCGCGGTGCGGCGCATCACCCGCTTGGGGACCCCGGGATGCAGCGGCTGCTGGCTCACCCCGTCGGGGCCAGGCCCATAGAGGGAGGGGACATAGACCCCTGGCACCTGGGCCAGATCCAACAGCAGCGCGCGGCGACTGAGGCCCGCAGCCTTGGCCTCCGCGACCACTAAGCCGAGCTCGGGGAGGACCTCCTCGCCGTCCCCCAGGACGATGAAATCGAAAAAGGCGGCGAAGGGCTCGGGGTTACTGGTGGCGGTGGGGCCGCCGGCAAAAATCAGCGGCGGGGCCTCTGGATCGCCCAGGGGGAGATCACCGCGATCGGCCGCCCGCACAGGGACCTGGGCCAACTCCAACATCGCCAGGATGTTGGTGGCGCCGAGTTCGTAACTCAGCGAGAAGCCGAGAATGTCGAAGGCGGGCAGCGGCCGGCGGCTTTCCACCGCGAAGAGGGGCTGCCCCCGCTCACGCAAACGCTGGGCGAGATCCGGGCCCGGCAGGTAACTGCGGTCACACAGCTGACCCGGAACGCTGTTGAGGATCGAATAGAGAATGATGTGGCCGGTGTTGCTCGAGCCGACCTCGTAGATCTCGGGATAGGTCAGGGCCCAGCGCACGGCGGCGGCCGGCCAGACCTGATCCCAGTCCCGCTCCTGCACCCCCAACTCGTTGCCGAGATACCGGCCTGGCTTGGCGATGCTGCGATCCACCAGGGCGTCGAAATCCACCGGTGCATCGAAAACGGCGGTCACAACAGCAGGCCCTGCACTGACTCGATCGTATGCAGAGGCACCCCAGGGGAGCCCCCTCCGCATAGGACAATCCGGCCAGTACAACCGGGTCCGCGCGACCCTTCGCTGAGATGGCCCAGGTCAACGGCAACTACCTCAAGCTCAAAGCGGGCTACCTCTTCCCTGAAATCGCACGTCGCGTCAAGGCTTTCAGCGAAGCGAACCCCAACGCTCCGATCATTCGCCTGGGCATTGGCGATGTCACCGAGCCCCTGCCCCAGGCCTGCCGCGATGCCATGAAGGCGGCCATCGACGAGATGGGAACCCGGGAGGGCTTCCATGGCTACGGCCCCGAGCAGGGCTACGCCTGGCTGCGCGAGAAGATCGCTACCCATGATTTCCAGGCCCGCGGCTGCGAGATCAGCGCCGAGGAGATCTTTGTCTCCGACGGCTCGAAGTGCGATAGCTCGAACATCCTCGACATCCTGGGCACCGGCAACCGCATTGCCGTCACCGATCCCGTCTACCCGGTGTACGTCGACAGCAACGTCATGGCGGGCCGCACGGGCGATGCCGATGACGCGGGCCAGTACGGCGGCCTGACCTACCTGCCCATCAGCGCCGAGAACGGCTTCAGCGCCCAGATCCCCAGCGAGAAGGTGGATCTGATCTACCTCTGCTTCCCCAATAACCCCACGGGGGCGGTGGCAACGAAGGAGCAGCTCAAGGCCTGGGTGGACTACGCCCGCGCCAACGATGCCCTGATCCTGTTTGACGCGGCCTATGAGGCCTTCATCCAGGACCCCTCGCTGCCGCACTCCATCTACGAGATCGAGGGGGCCCGGGACTGCGCCATCGAGTTCCGCTCCTTCTCCAAGAACGCCGGTTTCACCGGCACCCGCTGCGCCCTGACCGTGGTGCCCCGTGGCCTGATGGGCACGGCCGCCAATGGCGAGAAGGTGGAACTCTGGGGCCTCTGGAACCGCCGCCAGTGCACCAAGTTCAACGGTGTCAGCTACATCGTCCAGCGCGGCGCCGAGGCCGTTTATTCCGCAGACGGCCAAGCCCAGGTCAAAGGACTGATCAGCTTCTACATGGAGAACGCCGCGATCATTCGCCGCGAACTCAGCGGTGCGGGCCTGACGGTCTACGGCGGCGAGCAGGCTCCCTATGTCTGGATCAAGACCCCGGCCGGCGTGGACTCCTGGGGCTTCTTCGATCTGCTCTTGAGCCAAGCCAACGTGGTCGGCACCCCCGGCAGTGGTTTTGGTGCCGCGGGCGAAGGCTATTTCCGTCTTTCGGCCTTCAACAGCCGCGAGAACGTCAACGAAGCCATGCGCCGGATCAAGGCCGCCCTCGCCCCTGCTGCCGCTGCGGCCTAAAGCGCTGACTAAAGTCCCTACCTCGTCATACCGGAGCTGATCAGGATGATCCGATCAACTCAGGCGCCTGGCCGCGAGAGCGGCGGCGCCGCTGTGATGGAAAAAGCGCCGGAGCGGGTGCGCAAACCCTCGCCCCGCTACAAGGTGCTGCTCCACAACGACCCGGTGAACACCATGGAATACGTGGTGACCACCCTGCGGCAGGTGGTGCCCTCCCTGAGTGAGCAGGACGCCATCGCCGTGATG